>DATIPL010000279.1:0-13804 GCA_035471965.1 Gammaproteobacteria bacterium | reverse complement strand
GATACATGCGCGAGAAGTAGTGCAGCCGCTTGGCGTCGAAATCCAGCAGCTGAGTCTCCACCCTGACGGGATCGTTTTCCTTCAGCTCGCGGTCGTAGGTGACGTGGGTCTCGAGGACGTAGGTGGTGAAGCCCGTCTGCTTGCGGTAGTCCTCGTCCATGCCCAAAAAATCCAGCAATGCATCGGTGGCGTTGTCGAATACCAGCACGTAGTAGGCCACGTTCATATGGCCGTTGTAATCGATCCAGTCGCGTTGAATCTTTCCCTGGTGCAAGACCAGCGGCGCGTCGATGTCCATCGCTGTGGGTTCCCCCGATGCGGTCGTTTGCTTGGCCCCGCGCGCGCAGCGTCCCGGTTTGTTGCGCGAGTGCGGGCGATAATATAGCTTCATGCCCCCGCGGCCCGTTGCTTCTCCATATATTCGCGTCATTCCGCCCTGCATGTCATCGCCAGCCCGGCCGCTGCGGCCGCCCGTTTCTCGACACCCGAGTCCTCGACCTCGTTGCTGCAACGCCGTGGCGGCCATGCCGGCGCGAACGAAACGCCCATGAGCGATTCGGCAACACCCCTGTTACGGGCCGAACGCCTGGAGTGCTGGCGCGGCGACCGCTGTCTTTTCAGCGGGCTCGATTTCAGCCTCGCCGCCGGCGAGGCGCTGCAGGTGGTTGGCCCGAACGGTTGCGGCAAAACGACCCTGCTGCGCGCATTGTGCGGTCTGACCCGCGCCGAGAACGGGACGCTCGCGTTTCGCGGCGCGCCTCTGAATGCCAACGCGCAGAATTTTCGTTCCGAGCTGCTTTACATCGGGCACGAAAACGGGCTCAAGTTCGAGCTGACCGCGCTGGAAAACCTGCGCGCTTTACGCGACATTGCCGCGCGGCGGCGTGAGCTTCCCCTGCAGGCCGCGCTTCGACGCACGGGCCTTCAGGGCTTCGAGGACCGCCCGGTGCGCACACTTTCCTCGGGGCAGCGCCGCCGGGTCGCGCTGGCGCGGCTGCTCACGGTGCAGGCGACGCTTTGGCTTCTAGACGAGCCGTTCACGGCCCTGGACGAGGCCGGCGCCCGGCTGGTCAACGTTTTGGTGGAAGAACACTTGGACGCGGGCGGAGGGATCGTATTTACCAGCCACATCCCGCTCTCCCTGACACAGGGTTCACCGCGCCATATCGCGCTCGATTCGTGACCGAGCACTCGACCATGCGCGCCTTTGCCGCCGTCACCCGGCGGGACCTGCTGCTCGCCGTGCGGCGACGCTCGGAGATCGCCAATCCGCTCCTGTTCATGCTGATCGTGATCAGCCTTTTCCCTCTGGGCATCAGTCCCGCGCCGGAAACGCTCCGCCTCATCGCCCCCGGGATCATCTGGGTGGTGGCGCTGCTCAGCGTTCTTCTGACCCTCGAGTCGATGTTCCGCCCCGACTTCGAGGACGGATCGCTCGAGCAGTTGCTGGTGAGCCCGCATCCCCTCGCCCTGCTGGTGACGGCCAAGGTAACGGCGCACTGGCTGGTCACGGGATTGCCCCTGCTTCTGGTCTCACCGCTGCTGGGCGCGCTGACTCACCTCAACGCCGCGTCCACCGGGACGCTGGCGGCGAGCCTGGCGCTGGGCACCCCGGTTCTGAGCTTCGTCGGGGCCATCGGCGTGGCGCTGACGGTGGGGCTGCGCCGGGGCGGGGCGCTATTGTCGCTGCTGGTCCTGCCCCTCTATATTCCGATCCTTATTTTCGGGGCCAACGCGGTCAGCGCCGCCATGGACGGACTGCCCTATCATGGGCAGCTGCTCATGCTCGGCGCGTTTCTGCTTTTGTCCCTGGCGCTGGCGCCTTTAGCGGCCGCGGCGGCGCTTAGAATCAGCATGAACTGACAGGCATTTTTGCGTTCGAACTCAACGGCATGTGGACCTTATTTCACAAACTGGGATCGCCTCCTTACTTCTATGGCTTTGCCGGAAAATTGATCCCGTGGCTGGGCTGGATTTGTGCCGGACTGCTGGTCGCCGGTCTCTACGGCGGACTGGTGCTGGCGCCTCCAGACTATCAGCAGGGGGACAGCTACCGGATTATTTTCATCCATGTGCCCAGCGCCTGGATGTCGCTGTTCATCTACGTGGTCATGGCTGTCTCCGGCGCGGTGGGGCTCGTCTGGCGCATCAAGGTCGCCGAAGCCGTCGCTGCCGCCAGCGCCCCCGTGGGCGCGTGGTTCACCTTTCTCGCGCTGATTACCGGATCGCTCTGGGGCAAACCCATGTGGGGCACCTACTGGGTATGGGACGCGAGGCTCACGTCAGAGCTGATATTGCTTTTTCTTTATCTCGGGGTGATTGGGCTGCATTCGGCCATCGAGGACCGGCGCACCGCAAGCCGCGCCACCGCCGTGCTCTCTCTCGTCGGACTGGTCAACATTCCCATCATTCACTACTCCGTGGAATGGTGGAACACGCTGCACCAGGGAGCGACCATCACCAAGATTGGTGCGCCATCGATTCATCTGAGTATGCTGATGCCGCTGCTGATCATGGCGCTCGGCTTCAAGCTCTATTACTTCATGGTGCTGCTGATGCGATCGCGGGTGGAGGTGCTGGAGCGCGAACGCGGCAGCGCCTGGGTGCGCGAGGTGGTGAGAGCCGCATCGGCATGATCGAATTCTTTCACATGGGCGGTTACGGCTTTTATGTGTGGAGCGCCTACGCCGTCTGGCTGGCGGTGATGATCGTCAACGTGGTGCTGCCGGCGGTCAAGGCGCGCGGCACCCTCAGGCGGCTCGCCCGTTCCGTCAACGAGAGGACCCAGAGACAGTGACTCCTAGAAGACAGCGGATGATTTTCGTCGCCGTAATCGTCGCCGGCGTGGCGCTCGCCGCGACCCTGGCGTTCATCGCCATCGGCGAGAACATGCTTTATTTCTTCAGCCCTACCCAGGTGAAAAACGGTGAGGCGCCAAGGGAACGGACGCTGCGCGTCGGCGGCCTGGTGGTGCCCGGGAGCGTGATGCGCGAACGAGGCAGCCTGACGGTGCAGTTTGACCTCACCGATAATCGCGAGTCTCTGACGGTGAGGTATACGGGCATTCTCCCCGATCTTTTCCGCGAAGGTCAGGGCATCGTCGCCACGGGCGCCCTGGGGCCCGGCGGCACCTTCGTCGCCGAGGAGGTGCTGGCCAAGCACGACGAAAAGTACATGCCGCCCGAGGTGGCCGAAGCCCTCGAGCTCGCCGAGCAGGGCGGGCGCATGCCCAATCCCCACGAGTGACGCCGCCATGATCCCCGAGCTCGGACACTTCGCCCTCATCCTCGCGCTGCTCACCGCCAGCACGCAGTCGCTGCTTCCGTTGCTCGGAGGTCTCAGGCGCGCCCCCCGCGTGTCCGCGGCCGCGGTGCCGGCGGCCCGCGCGCAGTTCGCGTTCTGCCTGCTTGCCTTTGCCTGTCTGACCGCGGCTTTTGTGATGCAGGACTTCTCGGTGGCCTATGTCGCTGCCAACTCCAACTCGGCGCTGCCGATTCACTACCGTTTCTCCGCCGTGTGGGGCGCCCACGAGGGATCGCTCCTGCTGTGGACGTTGATCCTGAGTGGCTGGACCCTGGCGGTGACGGTTTTCAGCCGCAATCTGCCCGATGTCTTCCGCGTCCGGGTGATTGCCGTGATGGGCGCCATCAGCGTGGGCTTCTACCTCTTCATGCTGCTGACCTCGAATCCGTTCAGCAGACTCCTGCCGCCGGCGGCGGAAGGCAACGACCTCAACCCGCTGCTTCAGGACCCGGGCCTCATTGTGCATCCGCCGATGCTGTACATGGGCTACGTCGGCCTCGCGGTGCCGTTCAGCTTCGCCGTCGCCGCGCTCGTCGGCGGGCGCCTGGATCCCGCCTGGACTCGATGGACGCGGCCATGGACGGTCATCGCCTGGGTATTTCTCACCCTCGGCATCACGCTGGGGAGCTGGTGGGCCTACTACGAGCTCGGCTGGGGCGGCTGGTGGTTCTGGGACCCGGTGGAGAACGCCTCCTTCATGCCGTGGCTGATGGCGACCGCCCTGATTCACTCCCTGGCGGTGAGCGAGCAGCGCGGCGCGTTCAAAGCCTGGACCGTGCTGCTCGCCATTTTCGCTTTCTCGTTGAGCCTGCTCGGCACTTTCCTGGTGCGCTCCGGTGTCCTGGTTTCCGTGCACGCTTTTGCCACCGATCCGGCCCGCGGAGTGTTCATCCTCATGTTTCTGGCCCTGGTGGTGGGCTCGGCCCTCCTCCTGTTCGCGCTGCGGGGCCAGGCGGTGAGCGGCGGCGGGCGCTTCGATTTTTTTTCCCGGGAAACGCTGCTGCTGGTCAACAACGTGCTGCTGGTGGTGGCGTCGGCATCGGTGCTGCTGGGCACCCTCTATCCGCTCATCCTCGACGCCATGGGGCTCGGAAAGATTTCCGTCGGACCTCCCTATTTCAACAGCGTGTTCGTGCCGCTGGTCCTGGTGCTGCTGGCGGTACTGGGTGTCGGTCCGCTGACGCGCTGGAAACAGGATCGCTCGCGAAGGCTGGCGACCCTGCTCCGCTGGCCACTCATCGCCAGCATCCTTGCCGCTGTCGTCCTGACCGTGGCGAGCGGCGCGGAGGCTCTGGCGGCGGTATTCGCCGGCGTGGTCTTCGCCGCCTGGGTCGCCGCCACCACTGTCGTGGCTATCGTCCAGCGGGTCAGGCGGCGCAATGCCCCGGCGGCGGAGCTGCTGCGCCTGCCCCGCGGTTTCACCGGAATGACCGTCGCTCATCTCGGCGCCGCGGTCCTGGTTGCAGGCGTGACGCTGACCACCGCTCTCAGCACGGAAAAAGATCTGCGCATGTCCCCGGGCGACACCTTCGCCCTGGCGGGGTATGAATTCCGCTTTTCCGGCGTCAACCCGTCCGCCGGCCCCAACTATCGCGCCGAGCGCGGACACATCGAGGTGACGCGTAACGGCCGCATCATTGCCCGGCTCAATCCGGAAAAGCGCCACTACCTGAACGGCTCCGCGCCCATGACCGAAGCTGCCATCGATCCGGGATTCACCCGGGATCTCTACGCGGCGCTGGGCGAGGAGCTCGGCGACGGCGCCTGGGCGGTTCGCATTTATCACAAGCCCTTCGTGCGCTGGATCTGGCTCGGCGGGCTGCTGATGGCCCTGGGAGGCGTCCTGGCGGTGAGCGACCGGCGCTACCGCATCGCGGTCAGAGGCGGGCGCGCTCGAGGCGCGCGTGCGCCCGGTTCCGGCGCGCTTGCCGAGGGTTGATGCCGTTGCACCGCTTTGCCACCCCGCTCGGCATTTTTCTTCTCCTCGTCGTTCTGCTCGGTGTCGGGCTGACGCTGAATCCACGGCGCGTGCCGTCGCCACTGGTGAACAAGCCCGTTCCGGAGTTCGAGCTTTCGACGGTGCTGGATCCCGGGCTGAGTTTCAGCCAGGAAGATTTGCGCGGCCGGGTCAGCCTGCTCAACGTGTGGGCGACCTGGTGCGTGCCGTGCCGCGACGAGCATCCGGTGCTGGTCGGCATCGCGCGGCGGGGCGAGAGCGTCATTTATGGTCTCAATTACAAAGACGATCGTGACAAGGCCACGGCCTGGCTCCAGACTCTCGGAAATCCTTACGAGAAAAGCGGCTTCGACCCGGCAGGACGCGCCGGAATCGACTTGGGCGTATACGGCGTTCCCGAAACCTTCATCGTCGACGCCGACGGCACCATTGTCTACAAGCACATCGGTCCCATCGACGAAAAGATCTGGCGAGAGCAGCTTCGCCCGCTGGTGAAGCAGGCCGCGGAGAAGCAGGGATGAGCCGGCGACGCGGCATCGGACTGGCGTGGGCCGCGCTGTTGCTCGCACTGACGGGGGGCGCGGCGGCGCAGGTGTTCGAGGCCAGGGAGTTCGATAATGCGGAAAATGCGCGCAGATATCAGGCCCTCATCGATGAGCTGCGCTGCCTGGTCTGCCAGAACCAGAACCTTGCCGATTCCAACGCGCCGCTGGCGGCAGATCTGCGCCAGCTCACCTACGACATGATCCGCGAGGGCAAGAGCGACGCCGAGGTTATCGACTTCATGGTGGCCCGCTACGGCGACTTCGTGCTCTACCGGCCGCCGCTCAAACCCTCTACCGCTTTTCTCTGGGGCGGCCCGTTCCTGCTTCTGGCACTCGGAAGCTGGCTGCTCCTGCGCCAGCTTCGCCGTCGCGCCTCGGTCAGCGTCGAATCTGAATCGCTGTCGCCGCAAGACCGCGAGCGACTGCAGCGCATGCTCAAAACGGAAGATTCCAGATCCGAGCACGGACCAGACGGGTAACGCGCGCGTTTCACGCGCTCGATCGATCGGCGGCAGCCCGCTTGCACCCTACGCTGACGGCGCCGCGACACGCGGTTAAACTGGTCCGGACTCAAAAAGGGGTGGTCGCCATGAATCTGTACCGCATGCTTCTGGAACGCGAAGCCGAAGGCCGTCCGGTTCAGGTCGGCCTCATCGGCGCCGGCAAGTTCGCTTCCATGTATCTTGCCCAGGCGCTGAAGACCGAGGGCGTACATGTCAACGCGGTCTGCGATCTGGATCCGAATCGGGCCCGCACGGCGCTGGCCGCCACCGGCTGGCCTGCGGACAGAATCCGGGCGACGAGCTTCGAAGATGCGGCGCGCGGTCGCAGCGTATACGTTACCGATGATGCTGTTGCGCTGATCGAGGCGCCGGGCATCGACGTGGTAATCGACGCCACCGGTGATCCGGCCGCTGGAATCCGCCATGCGCTTGCCTGCATCGAGGCGCGCAAGCACATCATCATGGTGAACGTAGAGGCCGACGTGCTCGCGGGGCCCCTGCTCGCCGAGCGCGCCCGCGCGGCCGGGGTCATCTATTCGATGGCTTATGGGGATCAGCCGGCGCTGATTGCCGAGCTGGTGGACTGGGCCCGGGCGACGGGATTCGAGGTCACCTGCGCAGGCAAGGGAACCAAGTATCTGCCTGAGTATCATGCCTCCACCCCGGAAACGGTCTGGGGTCATTACGGCCTGACCCCCGAGCAGGCAAGAAGCGGCGGCATGAATCCGAAAATGTTCAACTCCTTTCTGGACGGCACCAAGTCGAGCATCGAGATGGCCGCGGTCGCCAACGCCACCGGCCTCAGCGCACCCGACGTGGGCCTCGCCTTCCCCCCTTGCAGCGTGGATGCGCTGCCGGAGAAGCTGAAGCCGGCGACCGCGGGCGGCCTGCTCGAGCGTTCCGGAACCGTCGAGGTGGTGTCTTCTCTGGAACGCGACGGCAGAGAAATTCCCCACGACCTTCGCTGGGGCGTTTATGTCACCTTCGAGGCCCCTTCCGACTACGCGGCCCGCTGCTTCAAAGAGTACGGTCTGGTAACGGATCGCAGCGGCCGTTACTCTTCTCTTTACCGCCGCTACCACCTGATCGGGCTGGAGCTCGGAATCTCCGTGGCCTCGGCGGTGCTGCGCCATGAGCCCACCGGTCAGCCGCGGCACTTCAATGCCGATGTCGTGGCCACAGCGAAGCGCGACCTCGAGGCCGGTGAGCGCCTCGACGGCGAGGGCGGCCATACGGTGTGGGGCCGGCTGATACCGGCCAAGGCTTCTCTCGATCTCGGTGGTCTGCCCATTGGTCTCGCCAGCGGCGTGCGCTTGAAGCAGCGCATCCGTCAAGGCGTCTCGGTGCGCTGGCGGGACGTCGAATTCGACGAGTCCGCCCAGGCGGTGCGCGTCCGCCGCGAGCTGGAAGCCCTGCACGGTTCACGGCAGGCAGCGTGAGGAATACCGACGCGTCGGTCTCCATAAAACCGACGATCCGCCCGGGCACCCGCCTTGCCCCCGTCGTCGAGTGGCTGGCGCTGGAAGGCCGCTTTCTTCCCGATCTGTCGGCGCTCGCCGAGGAAATCTGCGCAAGAGTCAACGCGGCCGGCATTTCGGTGTGGCGATTCCGCATCGGCTTTCGCACCATCCATCCGCAGCTCTCTGCCATGGGCGTGCTCTGGATCGAGGGCGCGGGAGCGAAGGTCATACATGCTCGGCACGGATTCGAGCAGAGCGACGACTATCTGGGCAGTCCCATCGAGTTTGTCTTCGAGAATGCGGCCTCACTGCGCAGCCGCCTGACCGAACTCGATCCCGAACGGGACCACAGCGTGCTTCACAGCATTGCCCGCGCCGGCGGCACCGATTATCTGGCTTCGCCGCTCAAGTTCAGCGACGGCGGCGTCAACGTGCTCATATACGCGACCCGTTGCGCCGATGGCTTCAGCGACGAAGACATACGTGAGCTCGAGTGGTTTTCCGATTTCCTGGCTTCGGTAATCGAAGTCTTCGCCACGCGACAGCTCGCCGTTACGCTTCTGGATACTTACGTCGGACGCCGCACCAGCGAGCGGGTGATGCAGGGAAAAATCAGGCGCGGTGACGGTGACAAGATTTTCGCCGTCATGTGGTTCAGTGACCTGAGAGACTTCACCGCGCTCACCGAGTCGCTTTCGCCCGAGCGGATGTTGAGCGCCCTGAACGAGTACTTTGAGCTGGTGGCGGCAGCGGTGACCGCGCGCGGCGGGGAAATACTCCGTTTCATCGGCGACGCCATGCTCATCGTGTTTCCGGTTTCCTCGCAAGAGGAGCTGGCCGCCGCCTGCGAAGCCGCGCTGGATTCGGCCGATGACGCTTTTTCCGCGCTCGGCGCGCTCAACCATCGGCGGCGCCGCGCGGGATTGCCGCCGCTGCGCTTCGGGGTCGGGCTGCACGTGGGAGAGGTCATCTACGGCAACGTCGGCGCGCCGGATCGCCTGGACTTCACCGTCATGGGGCCGGCGGTAAACCGCACCGCGCGACTGGAGTCCCTGACCAAGACGGTGCACGTGCCCCTGCTGCTCTCCGCGGAGTTTGTCCGACACGCGAATCGTCCTGCGCGCTCCGTCGGGCTTCATGTCATGAAAGGCATATCCGAGCCGCAGGAGATCTTCGCACTCGACGAATCCCAAAGCTGACGCGCGCGTGCCGCAACCCTTCCCCCAGACTGCGGACGCGTCGCGTCGGAAACTGCTGGCCGCTGCAGCGCCGGCGCTCTTCGTGCTGCTGTGGAGCACGGGCTTCATAGGTGCGAAACTCGGCCTCCCCTACGCGGAGCCGTTTACCTTTCTGGCGCTGCGCTACGCGCTTGTCAGCGGCGTGCTTCTGGTGGTGATGGTCGTGGCCGGCTCCCCCTGGCTGCGATCTCCTGCGGATCTATTGCACACCGTCGTTGCGGGGCTTCTGCTCCACGGCGTTTACCTCGGCGGCGTATTTACTTCCCTCCACCTTGGCCTCGAGGCGGGCGTATCCGCTCTGATCGTCGGCGTGCAACCGCTGCTGACGGCGGCGCTGGCGGTTCCGCTGTTGCGGGAGCGCGTCAACCGCGCCCAGGTTGCGGGACTGCTGCTGGGTCTCGGCGGAGTCGCCCTGGTGGCATGGCAGAAGGCGCACCTGGGAACAGGCCCGTCATGGGGCGTCGGGCTTTCGGTGCTGGCGCTCGTCGGCATCACCCTCGGGACCCTCTACCAGAAACGGTACTGCGGAGAAATCAGCCTGGTGTCCGGGAATCTGGTTCAGTTCGGGTTTACCGGTATCGCCATGGGTTTACTCGCGCTTGCCTTCGAAAGCCGTAAGGTGGTTTGGTCGGGAGAGTTCGTGTTTGCGCTCGGCTGGCTCGTGCTCGTACTCTCTCTCGGCGCCATATCCCTGCTTTACGTTCTCATTCGCAATGGCGCGGCTGCCAGGGTCGCGAGCCTTTTCTATCTGGTGCCACCGGTCACCGCGCTGCTGGCCTGGCAACTGTTCGACGAGCGCTTGGGCACGCCCGCCCTCGTCGGCATGGTGATGGCTGTAGCAGGAGTGGCCCTGGTGAATTTCAGCGAACGCGCAAATGCACTCTTCCGGCGCTGACAGCGACAGCGCGACGCAACGTACCGCGGGCGTCGTCATGGTGCTTCTGGGAGGCACCTGCCTGAGCACCGCCGGCGTCCTGCTCCGCTACGTCGAATCCGCAAACGGCTGGCAGATTCTTTTTTACCGCGGTCTGTTCTTTTTTCTGACCATGATTCTTTTCTTGATCGTGCGCTATCGAGGGCGTTTCCTCTCCGTGCTGCATGAGACGGGCAGGGCGGGGATCTTCCTCGGCGTCACTCTGGGATTCGCCTCGGTGCTCTACATTTTCGGAATCCTGTCCACCACCGTTGCCAACGTCGTCTTCATCATCAGCGCAGCGCCGCTCATTACCGCGCTACTGGCCCGATTCATACTGGGCGAACGCCCGTCGGCGGGAACCTGGGCGGCGATGCTGGCGGCCCTTTGCGGCGTCGGCCTGATGGTTGGCGACGGCCTGGCCGGAGGCGGATTATTCGGAGTGCTGTGCGCACTGGGCGTAGCGCTGTCCTTTGCCGCTCTGCTCATCACCCTGAGGCTCAGGAAGGGGATCGACATGTTGCCGGCGCTTTGTATCGGCGGTCTCGTCTCCTCGGCCATCGCCCTGACGATGACCACCGATCTCAGCATCTCGCTCCACGATATGGCCATCTGCTTCACCCTCGGCACGGTGCAGTTCGGAGGCGGATTCATACTCATCACCCTTGGCGCCCGCTATCTGCTGGCCGCCGAAACGGCGCTGCTTTCGCTTACCGAGACGGTTCTCGCGCCGATTTGGGTCTGGCTTGCCATCAACGAAACGCCCAGCATGCTGACGCTTGCCGGCGGCGCGGTGGTCGTCACCGCAGTGGCCAGCCGCGCCGCTCACCGCGCGAACAGGAGAGCCCCGGTTTCCTCGGCGTGAATTTCGCGGAAAAATCCGCGAGAATCGCGGCCTTTCCTTCGCCGCGGGCGCGGCCGGCCTGAAGACTCATAATTTGAACAAGCAATTCGACGCCCGACTCGAGCGCCTCGGCCAAAGCGAAGCCGCGAAGCGCATCAAGCGCGGCAGGATCGGCATCGAAAAGGAGAGCCTCCGGGTAGGACGCGACGGCTACCTGGCGACCACGCCTCATCCGGCGGCCCTGGGATCGGCGCTGACCAACGCCTATATCACCACGGACTATTCCGAGGCGCTTCTCGAATTCATCACCCCGCCGTTTCCTTCTGTTCGAGAGACGCTTCACTTTCTCGAAAACATACATCAGTTTGTTTACCGCAACATCGGGCGGGAGCTATTGTGGGCCACGAGCATGCCGTGCATGGTGGGCGACGAAAACTCCATCCCCATCGCCAGATACGGGAGCTCCAACGTCGGCCGCATGAAGCACGTCTACCGCCAGGGTCTGAGCCATCGTTACGGCCGTGTCATGCAGACCATTTCCGGCGTGCACTTCAATTACTCCCTCCCCGAACGGTTCTGGTCCTATTACCAGGACAGCGAGGGAAGCGATCTTTCGAGGCGCGATTTCATCTCGAATGCCTATTTCGCTTTGATTCGGAATTTCCAGCGTTTCGGCTGGGTGATTCCATACCTCTTCGGCAGCTCACCCGCAGTCTGCAAGTCCTTTATCAAGGGGCGCGGCGAAAATTTTTCCGAGTTCGACAGCGGAACGCTGTACCGGCCTTACGCCACTTCGCTTCGAATGAGCGACATCGGCTACAAGAACAAGAACCAGTCGGACCTGCACATCTCCTATGACGATATCGGCAGCTACGTGGCGAGCCTCACCCGCGCCATCGAGACCCCGCACCCGGATTACGAAGCCATCGGCGTCAAGGTCGGAAAGGAGTATCGCCAGCTCAATGCCAACGTGCTGCAAATTGAGAACGAGTTTTACAGTTTCATACGGCCTAAACAGATCGCCCGATCCGGTGAAAAACCGACGGTCGCGCTCAAGCGCCGCGGGGTTCGCTACGTGGAGGTACGCGCGCTGGACGTGAGCCCCTTTGATCCGGCCGGAGTGAACGAGGACCAGCTTCGTTTTATTGAGGCCTTTCTCATCTTTTGTCTGCTCCTCGAAAGTCCCGCCATCTCAAAGTCGGAACAGGCGGATATCGATCACAATCAGCAACTCGTCGCCTGCTGCGGACGGGACCCCGGAATTGAGCTCAGGATCAACCACCAAACGCTCAAGCTCAGGGAGTGGATTAACAGTGTCTGCGGATCGGTTGAAGAGATATGCGAGCTATTGGACGCCGATGAAAAGCGGCCTGCTTACCGCAACGCCGTCTCGCGTCAGAGGGAAGCGGGGCAGGATCCCGATCGCCTTCCCTCCGCGCGAGTACTCGAAGAAATGAGACGTCACAATGAATCTTTCTTCGAATTCGCCATGCGCGTTTCCAATGCCCACCGTGCGCACTTCGAGTCTCGCGCAATGAGCCGAGAAAAGCTGGCGATATTCGAGCAAGAGGCAAAACGCTCGCTTCGCCTGCAAAAAGAAATCGAGGCCGCCGACAACATAAGCTTCGACGAATACCTGCGGCGGTACTTTGCCCAGACTGCGGTGGAACGCGAACGGATCCTCGGTTGAGCGGCCGGGATGAAGATCGCGCTCTGGCAGGAGCGCAAAGTTTCCTTCGCGTCTGTAAGCTTCGACAACGCGCCTCCAGCGAGCTCCTCGCCCGGGGCCGCGCGGCCAGGGTCCTCGCCGCGTCCAAGCCGGGCGGTCTGCTGCTGAACGTCGAGGCGCCCGAGCTGAGCTTCTTCCTCGCCGACGGCATGGACATCGCGAGCCAGCTGATCAGCGTGATCAGGGATGCCGCGGTTCACGCAACGCTGAAGGAACTCCTGCGCGACGACATACGCATCAGCGTTCATGCGCAACACCCGGGGGAGTTTCTCGGCGACGTCCGCGACCACCGCTTCGATCTCATGATCTTCGGCGAGCTGGAGCCGCCCGTGGCCAGGCTCGCCGCCGCCATCCTGGCCCCCGGAGGGCTGCTGGCGATCTTTCGCAACGGCGCGCACGGCGACACGGACGGTGAAGAGCTCGAGCAGTCGCTGACGGATTGCGGCCTGCTGATATCTCCCGGGGCCGGGCGCTCGCTGCTCGCCGCCCATGCCCCGGATCATCGGAGGGCAAAACGCCGCGGCGGGCGACGGAAACGTCCGCCCTTTCGCGGCTGATCGTAAACGCGCCGCCCTCATTGCCACGCGAGCGTGCGCGTCGTAGGCTTCGTGATCCATGACTCGTACTCGACCGTCGTACAAAGCTATCGGAGAAGATCGCCCCATGAGCCCTCAGGAAGCCGCCGAGATTGCGGCGAACAACGACATCGAAACGCTGCCCGCATGCGGCGTGTGGACGCCGGTTCTGATGCCGGTGAACGAAAATTTCGCTATCGACACAGCGCGGTTTGTCGAACACGCCAAGCTGATGCTGGACCGCGGCTGCCACGGCCTCGCCGTTTTCGGCACCACCAGCGAAGCCAACTCCTTCTCGGTGGAGGAACGCAAGACGCTGGTCGAGGCGGCGTTCGAGAGCGGTATCCCGCCCGAACGGGTGATGATAGGCACCGGATGCTGCGCGTTGACGGACTCGGTGGAGCTTACACGCCACGCCGTATCCCTGGGCTGCAAGAAAGTTCTCGTGCTTCCCCCCTTCTACTACAAGAACATGAGTGACGCCGGCTTGTTCCGAAGCTACGCCGCGCTCATCGAGCGCGTCGGTGACCCGCAGCTGCGGATTTTTCTCTACCACTTCCCGCAGCTCTCCGGCGTTCCGATAACCTATGGGCTCGTCGAGCTGCTGCTCGAGGATTTTCCCGGCGTGGTCGCCGGGCTCAAGGACAGCTCCGGCGACTGGAGCAATACGCAAGGGCTGCTGGATCGATTTCCGGATCTCGCCGTCTTTCCGGGAAACGAGACATACATGCTCGAGG
>DATIPL010000278.1:0-9687 GCA_035471965.1 Gammaproteobacteria bacterium | reverse complement strand
TGGTCGTTACGTTCTGGAGTCGGAATTCGCGCGGGGCGCCTCGGGCATCGTGTACCGGGCCCGCGACGTCCGTCTCGGCCGGCCCGTGGCTCTGAAGCAGCTGTTCTCCCATCGGAGAGGCGAAAAGGAGACGCTGCAACGATTTCGTCAGCAGGCACACGTGCTCGCGCGCCTTTCCCATCCGAACATCATCCAGGTGTACGACTTCATCGAGGAAGCAGGGAACTCCTGGATCGCGATGGAGCTCATCGAAGGCGAAAGTCTAGACCGGCGCCTGTCCAGCGGGGCGCTTTCCATCGAGGAGGTGGTGCGCAGGGGCTCGGAGATTGCCGATGCCCTCGGATACGCCCACAAGACCGGGGTGATTCACCGTAACTTCAGCCCGGGAAACGTGCTCGTAGACGATAAGGATCGATGCAAGATCAGCGACTTCGGGATGGCCAAGCTTTCCGCAGGGAGCGTGAATCTGCAGTCGGAGAAGATCCTGGGGGCGCCCGCTCTGATGAGCCCCGAGCAGGCCAACGGAGACGAGGTGGATGAGCGTACCGATGTTTACGCGCTGGGCGTGACGCTTTTCATGATGAGCACGGGCGCTTCGCCTTTCAGGGGCGATTCCAGCACGGTTCTCGCTCAAGTGTTGAGCAAAGAACCCCCGGAGCCGCGCAGCCTCAACGCTTCCATCCCGAAATCGCTCAACGCACTCATCCTCCGCATGATGGCCAAGCAGCCCTCGGACCGCCCTCAATCCATGACGGAGGTAAAGGCGGCGCTCAAGGAAATGGGCTAGGGGCAGCGACCTTCGATCCATTTGCCGTCGTAGCCGCGCCGCCAGCTCCACCGCCACGGATCGCAGCGGTACTCATCCAGGCTCATGCGCCCAAACCACCAGAAGTGGGCGAAGTTCGAGCCGTAACGCTCGCTGCATTCCGCCACTTTGCGATTTTTCAAAGGCGGAGTATTCATGCTCCGGTCTCTGAAGAATGACCAGTAGAGGGACGTGGCGTCCGGCCCCCCCGGATCAGAAAATTCCGTGTCGGGCGGACCGCCAGACCAGGCGTGGCCCATGCCGTCAACCATGACTTCTCGCATGATTTCTTCACCGCCGGCATCGTGATAAATGCGGATCCGAAACGGTCTTCCGTCGGCGATTCGATCTTCCCGCGTGGAGTCGGCGACGGCATCGATGGACTGGTTTGAGCCGTCGCCGTCGTCCGCCATGTCGTTGAGCTGCGCGAATTGCTGAACGAGCCGCGCGGCATTTTCGGGCGCGACCACTTCGTCTTGACTTCCCTGGATCACCATCAGCGGCATCGAGCGATGTTGCCGGCCCTGGGCGTTGTAGGCGATGGTGGCGGCGGATTCTGCAGCCCAGGTGCCACCCGACATGGCACGCAGAGCGCACGTTGCCGTGCTCGCGGCGGCGTAGGGCATGCCCGAGTGCACGCCGACAGCGGCGAATACTTCCGGGTAAAGGGCGCCGAGAACGGCGCTCATGGCGCCACCCGAGGAGAGGCCCACGGCGTACACCCGCTTGCGGTCCACGCGGGTCGCCGAGAACGTTTCGGTCACCATGTTGACGATGATCTCGGGATCGCCGCCGCTCCGGATCTGGTTCACGGGCGCCCACCAGCGCCAGCATCCGTAGGGGTTCCCCGTCGAGGGATCCGTTTCAGGATAGAGCACGGCAAGACCGTGTTCGGCGGCGAGCACGTCGAACCCGGTCAACAGAACCATATCCTCGGCCGACTGTTCGCAGCCATGCAGAACGACCAGCAGGGGCCTGCCGGAAGGCGGCGGTTCCGTCTCCGCTACGAAAAGGCGGAAGCGGTATCCGTCGACCTCGCCGGTTCGAATCTCGCCCTGCGCGTGCGCCCCGGGCAACAGGCTCAGACCGAGCGCTGCAGAGCCGATCACCCGCAGGGCGAATCGCGCGGCGGAGACATGCCCGGATCCTTCCTTTGAGGCCGGTCCGTGGTTCGAAAGCACTCCGCTCCCCCTCGAGCCTTCACATGAGTCATCGCCGGCGGCGGCCGCCAGCCCAGGCCTCAAAACTAATCGAAGATGCGGAATGGCGGAATACGTCGAGGCGGCAATTTGCCCGGATATCGGAAACAAGGCGGGGCGAATTCATGCTCTTAAGCGATTTGTAAGGCCGCGGTAACCCGCTTTGTATGCCGCGGGTAAGGAGCGTGACAGGCGGTTTCCTACAGCATGGACGCAGGTCGAGACCGTTCGGAAGGAGGTGGGATGAAAACCGGAGTCGAGAGCAACCGAGGGGGGGTGCGATGAAGCTTCTGAGCCTGGTCGTGTGCGGCATGCTTCCAGCAGCGCTTTTCGCCTGTTCGTCCGTTGATACGAGGTCCGAGACCCCTCCGGCGCAGAAGGGATCTTTCGCCGCATCGAAGCGCGAGCCGGGGCCCGGCATGACGGACGCTGTCTCTACGGGAGAAACCCCAACGGATGCCTTCTCCCGCAGCGCAAACCTGACCGCCGGACTGGTGGGCTCCATGCTCAAGACCTACACCACCGATCCCTTGCTGCGGCCTGTCAGCACGGTCAAGTCTTTCGGGTTTCTGGTCAAGAACTCCGTCTCCGACTTCTCCCGGCGGCTTTACATCAACGCCGTCGGGCTCCCAGCGGCCAGGGCGAGCCCCATTCCTCTGCTTTCAAGCGGGGCGGGGATGGACCTGGAGCATTGGGAGCATCAGCTTGACCGGATCACGGGATCGAAGAGCTCGATGGGAACCCTGGAATTTCTGATCGACGGGGAGGAATTCTTCCCGGCGCTCATTGAGGAAATCGAATCGGCGCAGGATTCGATCCAGCTCCGAACCTATATTTTCGATAACGACGATTACGCGGTTCGGATAGCCGACCTGCTCAGGAGGCGGTCACAGGATGTGGAAGTGACCGTGCTGATGGACGGCATAGGCTCGGTTACCGGGGCCAGCGTCGTACCGGTGTCCCAGCCGGAGTCGCATGTCGCGCCGGGGTCGATTGCTCGCTATCTGGAGATGGATTCTCGCGTAAGGGCGCGTGAGCTGACCAACCCCTGGTTCAGGGGCGATCACGCCAAAGTGGCGATCATCGATCGAAAGGTCGCATTTCTAGGCGGCATGAACATTGGCCGCGAGTATCGTTACGACTGGCATGATCTCATGGTCCGTATGGAAGGCCCTGTGGTGGAAGATCTGGCGCGCGACGCAGATAGAGCATGGGAGCAAAGCGGTCCGATGGGTGATCTGGCGGGGCTGTTCAGTCGGGGCGATCGCACGGAAGAACCTGAATCCGCGCAGGGGTATCCCGTGCGTTTACTGTACACAACGGCCGAGGATTCTCAAATTTACAGGGCGAAAGTTGCGGCGATTCGGCGCGCAAGGCAGTACATATATATTGAAAATCCCTACTTTTCCGACGACGTCATTCTGTACGAACTGATCAAGGCCCGCCGCAGAGGCGTCGACGTCAGGTTCATCATTTCTCAAAGGGGCGACATGCCCTTGATGGACATGAGCAATGTTGAAGCCATCAATAGAATGCTGGCTAACGGCATCCGGGTATTTACATATCCCGGGATGGCGCACTCCAAAGCCGCGATTATCGATGGCTGGCTCACCGCCGGATCGGCAAACCTCGATCATCTGAGCCTGCGGGTCAATGACGAGGTCAACGTGGCGACTTCTCATCCCACCGCGGTCAATGCGCTGAGGGAACATCTGTTCGAGCGTGACTTTGAAGCCTCTACGGAGCTGACAGAGCCGCTGCCCGCGCAACTCAGCCACTGGCTGGCCGAGGTCGTTGCGGACGTATTCCTTTGAAGCTCAATTCGAGATTCGCCCGAGCCTCCCCCGAGCGTGCGATAAGGAATTGATCTTGAAACTGGATTGAGCCAGGGAACTCGTGGTGATTCCGGTGGACCGGCAGCAGAACAGGCGGATTCGTGGACGGCGCCAGGAAAAAACTTTCGTCGCGGGACATGTTTGCGCTGCATCGCTTTTCTCTCGGAGCTTGCGAGAGAGCGACGAGTCAAAGCTTCGGCTTAAAGCATTCGCCGGCAATCTTCTCTCGCGGGTCAGCGCGCTGATCAAGTGGAACAAGTTGCTCACCTCTCGCCTGCAGGCGCAAGTGGAGCAGCTTGACCGACTGAATCGCCTGCGCAAGTTTCTTTCTCCCCAGGTTGCTGAGGTGGTTATTTCCAATGACCAGGAACTCACGCCCAGCTGCAGGCGCGAGATCTCCGCGCTGTTTTGCGATCTGCGAGGTTTTACCGCCCTCTCGGACAATGCCCCGCCGGAGGCGGTTCTCGACGTGTTACGGGTCTACCATCAGGCCATGGGCGAGCAGATAGACGAATTCAATGGCACCATCGAGCATCGGGCCGGCGACGGGATTATGGTCATGTTCAACGCGCCGCTTCCCTGTAAGGACCCCGCGATGGAGGCGGTCCGATTGGCCATCGCAATGCGAACCCGGATGCGCGGGCTGACGCGGGAGTGGCGAAAACTCGGCTATGAGCTCGGCTTCGGAGTGGGGGTGTCACTTGGTTATGCGACCCTGACCACGGTGGGCTCCGAGGGACGCCTCGATTATGTCGCCAACGGCCGTGCGGTCAATCTTGCCTCGCGCTTGTGCGATGAGGCCACCGACGGGCAAATTCTTCTGAGTGAGCCGGCGTACGGCGCCGTTAAGGAACGCGTCGAGACTGACTGCGTTGGAGATCTCACCCTTAAAGGATTTGGTCACCCGGTGAAGGCATTCGACGTCGTCGGACTGAGCCGCCGAGACTCCTCAGCCCGTCGCCCCGAGGGCTATCAGGATCATGCCCGAGATAACCAGGAGAGTGCCCCCCAGCTGAAGTGGAGTCAGTGGCTCCCTGAAGAGGAAATACGAAGCGATTAGCGTGATGGCGATTGTGCCGCTGACGATAATGGGGATGGCGACGTTCGCTGCCGCGGCCTCCCGGCCCTCTCCCCCTCGAAACAGGTAGAAGTAACAAATCTCGGCAACACCGATGCAGAGGCCTGCGCCAGCGGCCCAGAGATAGGCACGGCTGGACAGCGCAAGGATCTGACCGCCCCGCGCCACCAGAAAACTCAGAAAGCAAAGCGTCGCCGTCAGCGCCGCCAGCTGCAGGCAAATGGTTGCAAGGACCGTGGACGTGACGTTCACGGGCACATAATCGCTGGAAACCTTTATAAAGAGGTTGTAACAGGCGTAAAGCGCGGTTACGACGCTGACGAGCAGTAGCGTTGACATCGTCTGTGGCTCCTTGATTGGAAGATCCGAGCGGCACTGTCACTGCCGAGCCCGGCCGCCGGAGTATTGAATTCGGTCGGCCATCGATTGTCCAAGAGAATGGCGTTGGTCGTTGAATTCCCGCGCCTTGGGCGTCCGGTTCGGTGTGCGGCCATATGGATCATGGAGTTAGATTGATGGGTTGGCGCAATCTGGGGATCTGAAGAAACGGGTTGAGTAATCGAGGCGATTGTTCCCGGAGCTTCGAATCCCCGTCCTGGACGACCGCAACTGCTCAGTGAACCGAGTTTCCCCGGTGGCGGGATCAATTCGTACAGGCCGCGGCGCACGCACGGACGATGGCGAGACCGCGCGAAAAAAACGCCCCTTTTTGCCGGTGTAGCAGCTAATCATACTCATTCAGTGAAAGGAGGAGCAGAATTATGAAAAATACCAAGCCAGTCGTTGTTTCGAGTCTGCTCGGGCTCGTCGCGTCCCTCTACGGGGGGCAAGCGCAGGCCGCCGGAGAGGTGAAAGCGCGCCTCGACGGTTATCAAGAAGTTTCCGCCTTGTCGACGACGGGAAGCGGAACCTTCGCCGCGCGCACAGGCGGCGGCGCAATCGCTTACACTCTGTCGTACCAGGATCTCGAAGGTAATGTCCTCCAGGCCCACGTGCACTTCGGGCAGCGAGGCGTGAACGGAGGCGTCAGTGCATTCCTGTGCAGCAATCTCGGCAACGGACCTGCAGGAACCCCGCTGTGCCCGCCGGCCCCGGGCGCGGTCAGCGGCACCGTTACCTCCGCAGAGGTGATCGGTCCTGGAGGGCAAGGCATTGGAGCCGGTGAAATCGAAGAACTGCTGGACGCCATCGATGCCGGCGTCACCTACGCGAACGTCCATACCGATTTGTACCCTGGAGGTGAAATTCGGGGACAAATCAGGCGCGGAATCGGCGCTGACTGATTCAAGCTGCCTGCGAGCAGAAAAAGGGGCCGTATGGCCCCTTTTTCTTGGTGAGAAGATCTTGTGTGGCGCCCGTCGCGGAAAAAGCGAGGGTTCTGCAGCGCAATCTAATTTTCGATTCGACTGGCGCAGGAGAGCAATGCGTCCGTCAGCTCCCGCGGCGCGCTCACCATGGAATCATGTCCTGTTTCGATCTCCAGAAAATGCCAGCTTTTTTCCGACTGCACTCTGGCGCGGATTCTGGACAGTGTGGGCAAGGCTGGAGATGTGCAGGCGATGAAAGTGCGCGGAATCGCCGCAAGTCGCTCCGCGTCGAAGGAAAGCGGATCCTGATAAACGGCGAAAGGCTGCGGAGTCATCCTGCGGGTCACCCACTCATGGTCGGCGCCCTCGAGCCCGAAGACCTTGGCGTCGGGTGGCAGCATCACTTCCGTGCGGTTCCTGAAAACAGCGGCCTTGACGCGCGCGGCCACGGTTTCTGCGGGCTGATGGCTGCACCAGCTTTCGCCGGGATGGGGGACGACGGCGTCCAGATATATCAGCTGTTGCAACGCCCGGGAGCGCTGTCGCAGTAGGAGATCCGCGACCCCGGTGATCACCATCCCCGCATAGCTGTGGCCGACGAGCACGACCTCGTCGAGCTCCTCGAACCTGATCAGGTTGAGTACGTCGTCGCAGTGGGTTCTGAGCCGGATTCCGGGGTTCAGCAGATGCGCGCGATCGCCCACGCCTGTGAGCGTAACCGCATGGGCATCGTGCCCGGCGGCTCGAAGCAGGGGCAGCACCCTTGCCCAGCACCACGCGCCGTGCCAGGCACCATGAACGAGTAAGAATTGCGACACGATTGCTGGTGTTGGGGTTTGCCGGTACCGATACCCGTCCTGGAGGGAGTTTATGACGGCTCCAACTCGACGCTGCCCGGAAGCCCGAAGTCGGGCCGGATTGTGTCTCCGATCTGTGATGCCTGGACGTCGGTACGGGTGCCGCCGGTGACGAGATGCCCCCCATTGAGCGACTGGCCCCGCCTCGGCAGCCCGCCGGTCGCCCTCACCCCGAGACGGAGATCGGAAAGAGAATGCGCTGCGGCAATCGCCTGCTCTCCTTTCACTGCTGGGCCCTAACCTTGCTCGCGCGCCGGCAAGCTTGCCGACCCGTGCGTGCCAGCTTTCAGGGCCGCTGCCTTCACACCTTTTTCAGATAGCCGATGATGGCGAGCAGAGCGATGGCGCCCAAGGTGGCCATGATCAGCGAGCCGATCACGCCGTGGGCCGACAGGCCGAGTATGCTGAACAGAAAGCCGCCGAAAAACGCGCCCACGATGCCGACGATGATGTTACCGAAGATCCCGAATCCGCGGCCCTTCATGACATTCCCCGCTATCCAGCCGGCGATTCCGCCGATTATCAGAAAGCCGAGAAAGGTGGAGATAGGCATGTCATTCGCTCCCCTGTGAGCAAGAATTCCACGCGTCCGCAAGTGACCGGAGGCGCCGGAGCACAGTATAAATCATCGGAGATTCCGGGCCCCTTGTGAACGTCAGCCGAGGCTCGGAATCCGCGCCTGCCCATCCAATTCCGTGGCTGAATGCTCCGCCGATAGAAGCCCGTCACCGACTCGGCGCAAGGCTGGTGGCGAGACGCCATTATTCCGGTGCGAACAGCCTCGACGACTGCCTTGAGCCGCCGGCGTTGCGCCAGGGTGGTGCCGGAACGACCCGTTATGGGAACCGCCGATGATTGCCGGTATGGCGAGAAACGCGTGAGTGCCGATGGAAAAAATACGGTAGTTAACGGCCGCCGGCTCCTTCACGGGCCGCGGAACGGGACGGCGCCGGGTCTTCAGACTGTCGCTGCGCCGATGCTCCGTGCTCGGCCAGCATCCGCAGTCCACCTCGGCGGATCCGGCCGCGGAGTGGAGGGTGAAGCTTCGAGTGGCGCGCCACGTCGGTTCAGGCTTCGGAATCAGTGTCGCGGACGGCGCAATCAAAATCACGATCCAAAGCGTCGGCGAGATAAACGCAGAGCCCGCGCCAGGTTCCCGCGCGCTCAATTCGACCTCCCCCGTTCGGACGACGGCGTGGCCCGTGAGCGAGTGGCTTATGCGATGGCACCTGGGAAAGCGGCGGCGGTCTCGAAACGCGGAAGCGGCACCGGCATGCACCCCGTATCTCCGGGAACCGTGCGCGTGTGACTCCAGCGCGTCGCCAAAACCGCATCTCCCGTAAACGGTCGACAGCGGGTCCTCGACCATCGTCGGCCGCCCGTGGAGCACTGGAACTTCATTCGATATGAGCGTATGAAAGGACGTCGGGGAGCCAACGGCCTCGATACTCAATCGCCGCGAACCGATCGAGGGGCCTGGTCCCTACACCATCGTTCCGCGGTCACGCCACATCGCGGATCGCGGCGCGCTTTCTTCAAATCCATCGGCCGAACGGTCGGCCACGCAGGAGGTGTGTTCATGTCCACATTCATTTCCCTGGTAAACTTCACCGAGCAGGGGATCAAAAATGTCAAGGATTCTCCGGCACGCGCAAAGGCTTTTACGGAGATGGCAAAAAAGCTTGACGTCACGGTCAAAGCCATTTATTGGACAGTCGGCGCGTACGACATCGTCGTTGTCACGGAAGGTTCCGACGAGGCGGTAACGACGGCGCTGCTGGCGGTCGGCTCCGCCGGAAACGTGCGCACCCAGACGTTGCGCGCTTTTGACGCGGACGGCATGCGCAAGATCCTGGAAAGCATGCCCTGAAATTGTCTCGCCGGAGTATTCGTACTCGCCGCATCGGGGTAGGGGCTCAGGACGAATCGCTCGCTGGGCCCTGACCCGTTTTCGTTTACTCCCGGGCTGCCGATTGGAAGCATGTCTCGGTGAGAATGCCGACTACGGCTCGCAAAAATCTGCCGTCGTGTCGGTCGTCACCGTGTCGCTGTATCTCGAGATCGTCGCAATCGTATTGAGACCTGACGGAGCGCCACTACTGCGCGGCCTCCCAGCCTATGGCGCGCGGCAGCCAGAGCGCAATCTCCGGAAACAACACCACCAGTGCCAGTCCAATGAGCTGAAGAACGATAAATGGAACGACGCCACGGTAGATGGTGCCGGTCGCGACATCGGGGGGCGCCACGGCTTTCATGAACAACAATGACCATCCGAAAGGAGGGGTCATGAATGATGTATTGAGGTTGACCGCAACCAGCATGGTCACCCAAACCAGCGAAACCTCGGGGCGGAGCTCGGTCACGAACGGAATCAGCAACGGCAGAACAATGTAGGAAATTTGAATCCACTCGAGGAAGAAGCCGAGGATGAAGATCAGCGCCAGCATGAATATCAGCGCGCCCCAGAAACCACCCGGCACCAGCTCGAACATGCGCTCGATGAGCACGTCTCCGGAGAGCGCGCGAAAGGCAAGAGCAAACACCTGCGCGCCAATGAGAATGAAAAATATGGTGGCGCTGATGCGCAAAGAGCTGTTGCAGACGTC
>DATIPL010000277.1:0-1886 GCA_035471965.1 Gammaproteobacteria bacterium | reverse complement strand
GGCCGCTGCCCCGGGGGACAGACGAGCCGATCGATGGCGGCAATCAGCTCGTTGCCTCGAAAAGGCTTGGCGATAACGGCCTTGGCGCCGTCAATAACGGCCCTCGGCGTTCCGGGGTGGTCTTCGTAAGCGGTTATCACGATGACCGGAAGGTTCATGCGCAGGCGGGAGATTTCACGCTGCAGCGTGGAACCGTCCATATCCGGCAGCTGCGGGTCGACGACGATGCAGGCAGGCCATGCGGAGGCGAGCGCGGCAAAGAAGTCCCCGCCGCTGGCGCAGGCCAGCGCTCTCCAGCCGCAGGATTGGACCAGCAGGCTCAGGGCCGACCGGACCGCAGCGTCGTCATCGACGATGAATACGATAGGAATGCTTTTCGACGAGGGCATTTCAATCCGCATGCGATTCCGGGCGGCGATTGACTCTGATCTTCGTGCAAGATTGGACGCCTTCCGGCCGGGACAAGCGTTGACTCCGATCAAGGATTCGATACGGGCTGAAAAACCGGCACGACCGGCTCAGATACCGGTGTCGGAAATCATGCGCACCAGGTCGGCCACGGACCGTGCCGACATCTTCTTCATCATGCGCGCACGATGCAGCTCGACGGTCCGCTCGCTGATGCCGAGGTCCAGGGCAATGACCTTGGAGGACTTCCCGTCCACAACCAGGGACATGATCTCCCGCTCCCGGGCGGTGAGACGAGCGACGCGGGCGCTGATTTCGGCCGCCTTTTTCGCTGCGGCGCTGAGCTCCGTGTCCGTCCTGATCGCCTGCTCGATTCTCTCCAGCAAGAGCTTCGGGTTGAACGGCTTTTCCAGGAAATCGACGGCGCCCTTCTGGAGCGCGCGCACGGCTGCGGGAACGTCGCCGTGCCCGCTCAAAAAAATGATTGGCATATGGCAGCTGAGAGCGTTCAAGCGTTCCTGCATCTCCAGCCCGTCCATTCCCGGCATGCTCAGATCCGCCACGATGCACCCGCGCAGCGCAGGGTCGAAGCTATCGAGAAAGGAAGCGGCATCCGGGAAAATGCGAACATTGAAGCCAACGGCCCCGATCAGCAGCGAGAGGCTGTGCCTTATGGCTTCGTCGTCGTCGACAACGTAGACCGTGGCTTCACTGCTCATGGTCGCGTCGTCCCGGAAGCGTGAAGTGCACGCTCACGCCCCTGCCGCGATTTTCCCTCGCCCACAGCCGCCCACCATGGGACTCGATAATGGATCGACTGATGGACAGGCCAACGCCCAGTCCGCTGGGCTTGGTGGTGTAGAAGGTTTCAAACAAGCGTTCCGGGCTCTCGCCCCCCAGCCCAGGGCCACTGTCCGTAACGCAGACTTCCACGCCTTTTTCGCCGACGAATCGAGAGGAAATCGACATGTGCCTCGGGTTCATCTCCTGGGTCGACAATACGTCGAGCGCGTTGCGTATCAGATTCAAAAGCACCTGCTCGATCTGCACCCGGTCCGCCTTGACCCGGGGCAGCCCGCCGGCGAGTTCCAGGGACAGCGTCACGTCGCTCGATTTGAGCTCGTTCGTGAACAGGTTGAGGACCGCGCGCACGGATCCGTTGAGGTCCATTTCCGCCCGCGCGGTTTGATCTTTCCGCACCAGCTGGCGCAGATGATGAATGATTTCACCCGCCCGGCGTCCCTGATTGGTGATCTGGGTCAGCGCGTCCTTGACCAGAGCCCTGTCCGCGTTTTCCGAATTGAGCAGGTTAAGGCAGGCCTGCGCGTAGCTGACGATGGCCGCCAGCGGCTGATTGACTTCGTGAGCGATGCCGGTCGCCATCTCTCCCAGCGCGGACAGGCGGGAGGCGTGGGCCAGCTCGTCCAGGTGCCGGCGGGCCTCCTGCTCGGCGCGCTTGCGCTCGGAGATGTCGCGCA
>DATIPL010000276.1:0-2902 GCA_035471965.1 Gammaproteobacteria bacterium | reverse complement strand
AGCAGCGCCGCCACCCGGGACGGCCCCGACTTGATCGGCTTGAAGGTGACCCGGGTCCACTCGGGCTTGCTGCCCCAGTAGGCTTCGTTGCGCTCGAAGACGATCCGGTCGCCGGGTACGTACTCAGCGAACTTGAACGGGCCGGTGCCGATCGCCGCTTTGCCCGAGTTGTAGTCCGCGGTCTTGGCGCCGCGGCGGTTTGACTCGCGCAGCCGAATGACTCATAAGTACCGCCTGCCCTCGGGCGCAGCCCGGAGGCCTTGCCTCGAATCAGCAACAACAATCCTCAAGGGGGATAGGCCCATGAGACGCTTCAGACCCTTCGCAGCCCTGCTCGCCGCCGTCACCATGGTATTCGCCGGCGCGGTGAACGCCAGGGAGCTGACCATCGGGCTCGCTTCCGAGCCCACCGCCATCGACCCGCACTTCCACAATCTGGGTCCCAACAACTCGCTGCTGAGCCATCTCTTCGATGCGCTGGTGCTGCAGGACGAGAAACAAAGCCTGGTGCCCGGACTTGCCGAGTCCTGGCGCGCCATCAACGACACCACCTGGGAATTCAAGCTTCGCCAGGGCGTGAAGTTCCATGACGGCTCGCCGTTCACGGCGGACGACGTGGTCTTCACCTTCCAGCGCGCGCCCGACGTCGAGGGCAGCCCGTCGAGCTTCGGCACCTACACCAAGGGCAAGGAGGTGGTGAAAGTCGATGATTACACCGTCCACATCAAGACCGAGCGGCCCTACCCGCTGATGCCGAACGACGTATCGACAATCTTCATCATCTCCGAGGAGAACGGCCGCGGCGCCAAGACCGCCGACTACAACTCGGGCGAGGCGGCCGTCGGCACCGGCCCGTTCAAGTTCGTGGAATACGTGCCGGGCGATCGCATCGTGTTCGAGCGCAACGAGTCCTACTGGGGCAGCAAGTCCGAATGGACCCGGGTCACGTTCAAGCCGATCAAGTCGGGGCCTTCCCGGGTGGCGGCGCTGCTGGCGGGAGACGTGGACATCATCGATCAAACCCCCACCGTGGACATCGACCGGCTGAAGAAAGACCCGAAGCTTTCACTGAGCCAGGGCATTTCCAACCGCGTCATTTACCTGCACATGGATCAGTTCCGCGAGGACTCGCCTTTCGCCAGGGCCAAAGACGGCGGCGCGATCAAGAATCCTTTGCTGGACGTGCGCGTGCGCAAGGCCATTTCAAAGGCCATTCATCGAGACGCCATAGTTGACCGGGTGATGGAAGGCATCGCCGTCAAAGCGGGACAGCTTCTGCCCGACGGCTTCTTCGGTCGCAGCCCGAACCTTTCGCCGGAGGCCTACGATCCCGCCGCGGCGAAGGCGCTGCTGGCGGAAGCCGGCGTCGGTGACGGTTTCAGATTGACCATTCACGGGCCCAACGACCGCTACATCAACGATGCCAAGATCGCCGAGGCCATCGGCCAGATGCTGACCCGCGTCGGCATCGATACCGAGGTGGTGACGATGCCGAGGAGCGTCTACTTCAAGCGCGCGTCCCGCGGCGGCGAAGGCGGCCAGCCGGAGTTCAGCTTCATCCTGGTCGGCTGGGGCTCCGGCACCGGCGAGGCTTCTTCTCCGCTCAAATCTCTGCTTCACACCTATGACAAGGAGCGGGGCTTTGGCGCCTCGAATCGCGGACGCCACTCGGATCCCGAGGTCGACCGCCTGATCGAAGATGCGCTCGCCACGGTGAACGACGCCAAGCGTCAGGACCTGCTGGCCAGGGCCACTGAGCTCGCCATCGGCCGCAATCAGGGCATCATTCCGCTGCACTACCAGGTGAACACCTGGGCGGCGAAAAAAGGCATCAAGTACCGGGCGCGCACCGACGAGCGAACGGTGGCCTACGGCGTTTACAGCGAATAACGAACCACAAGGGCCGGGAGCCTGCCGCTCCCGGCCAGGGCGGTTCGAGGTTTTTTTCGTCGGACGCCAGTGCGCCCGTTTTTTCCGCTGCGCTGACTCCGCCCAAGGGAGACGCCGGCAAGAATCCGTTTTCAGACAAGACGCCTTATGTCGGTCTTCATCATCCGCCGCCTGCTGCAGGCACTTGTCGTCATCTTCGTGATGTCGCTGATCGTCTTCTTCGGCATCAACATCGTCGGCGATCCGGTGGATCTGTTGATCAGTCCGGAAGCGGACCAGGCAGAGATCGAGGCGACGATCCGGCGCTTGGGTCTGGACCGCCCGGTGCACGAGCAGTATGGGTACTTTCTCCTCAACGCCTTCAAAGGCGATCTGGGCAATTCGTTCATCTTTGCCGAGCCGGCGCTGAAGCTGATTCTCCAGCGCATGCCGGCAACGCTGGAGCTCGCCTTCGCGGCGATGCTCATCGCCATCGTCTTCGGCATCCCGCTCGGCATGTACGCGGGGCTCAAGCCGGATTCCCAGATCAGCAAGACCATCATGGCGGGATCGATCCTCGGATTCAGTCTGCCGACCTTCTGGGTCGGAATCATGCTCATCATGGTTTTTGCCGTCATGCTCGGCTGGCTGCCGTCCACCGGGCGGGGCGACACCACGGAGCTGCTTGGGATCCAGGTGAGCTTTCTCACCTGGGATGGAATTCAGCACCTCATTCTCCCGGCATTCAACCTGGCGCTGTTCAAGTTGTCGCTGGTGATCCGTCTTGCCCGCGCCGGCACCAAGGAGGTCGCACTCCAGGATTACATCAAGTTTGCACGAGCCAAGGGACTGAGCTCACGCCGCGTGGTGCTGGTGCACGTGGCCAAGAACATCATGATCCCCGTGGTCACGGTGCTGGGACTGGAGCTCGGTGGCGTGATTGCGTTTGCCGTAGTCACCGAGACCGTCTTTGCCTGGCCGGGTATGGGCAAGCTGCTCATTGATTCCATTCAGCTCCTGGACCGCCCGGTCG
>DATIPL010000275.1:0-2412 GCA_035471965.1 Gammaproteobacteria bacterium | reverse complement strand
GGCAACCGGCGACGTCCGTCGCCACCATGGGCCGCCCGCAGGCCGCTGCCTCCAGAAGGGATTTGGGCAGACCTTCGCGGTACGAAGGCAGCACCGCGATGTGGGAAGCTGTCCACAATTCGGCGATGTCGTCGCGCTGGCCAAGCCATTGGACTATGCCCTCTTGCTCCCACTCCCGCAGGGTCCACTCGGGAATGGCGGCGGGATTTTCGTGATCGGGTGGACCCACCAACTGCACCCGTATGTCTTTGCCCGAGCACTCGAGTCGCCGCGCCGCTTCCACGAGCTCGCCGACCCCCTTGTCCCAAAGCATTCGCGACACCATGGTAACGACGATTTTCCCTTCAGGCTCCGGCCCGGGCCGGAACGCCGTCACGTCTACCCCGGAGCCGCGAATTATTGATAGCTGCCGTTCCGGAATACCGATACCCTGCATGAGATGCCGATCATCCGGGTTCTGCACAACGGCATGGCGTCCGCGGCCGCTGATCAGCCCTCGCAGCGCGAGCCTTACGAACGGTCGAAGAAGGCGCGCGCGCAAGCTCGACGATGCGAATACGTACCCGAGCCCGGCCAGCGCATTGACAACAGTAGATACCCCTGAAAACCGCGCAGCGATGCTGCCGTAGATGACCGGCTTCATTGCCACATGGTGCACAATCTCGGGTCTGACACGGCGATAAAGCTTGACTATCTCGATCAGCGCGGCGAGCTCGCGCCACGGGTGCATGCCGCGCCGTCGCAGCTTCAGTGGAAAGAGCTGGAAACCTTCGCTGCGAATGGCATCTGCGTGGCGGTCGACGCGCGTCGCGACGAGCACCTCAAAGCCCGCATCCCGCGCAGCCCGTGCGATGGGCAGACGGTGCGAGCAGAAGTACCAATCCTCAGTGACCAGATAAAGCAGCTTTGGCCTGGCGCCATCCTTGCTCACTTCGAAATCCGCAGCGCCCGCCAGTCGAATCTCAAACCGACCAGCGCTCTCTCCAGGCGAGAAACATCAATACACTCCAGAGATAGTAATTCCAGTTACGGGCCCCTAACTGATGTTCGCCCCATTTCCTGCGAATTTCCTTCCAATCGAGAAATTCTTCGGAGTCCAGGCGTTTCTGATCGAGCAACGATTCCGCCCATTCCCGCATCGGACCTCGCAGCCAGGCATCGATCGGTATACCGAAGCCCATCTTTGGACGATCGAACAAGCTCTCGGGGACGAAGTCCGAGAGTATCCGCCTCATCAGCCATTTGCCCTTTCCGTTTCGAATCATCATCGAGGTCGGCAATCGCCACGCCCATTCGATCAATCGGTGATCGAGAAAGGGAATTCGCGACTCCAGGCTGACCGCCATGGTTGCCCGGTCGACTTTCACCAGTATGTCGTCCGGCAAATAGCACAACATATCGAGGGAAATCATCCATCTGGTAAAGTCGTCGACTACCGCCCATTGGCGCTGGTCCGAAAGTACGGTATGGGGTTCCTTCTCTGGCATGTAACCGGCCTTCCTGTCTCCAAAATTCGACAGTAGTTCCAGATATAAATCCTGCTGATTACCTGCAGGCAGTACGGCGGCCAGCTTGTGAAGCTTGTCCCCCGGCAAGGACAGGCTCAAGCTCGCGGGCAGTAGAGCAGCCCCTCGGGATAATACTGCGTTCAGAAACGCGGGGCTCAGATGCGTCAATCCGGCGGAAAGCCATTTACGAATCGTGACGGGGAGCCAGCCGATGGTCGACCACAGCTTACGGCCCCACACGTAGCGATTGTATCCTCCGAACAGCTCATCACCGCCGTCTCCGGACAAGCTGACCGTCACCGCCTGACTGGCCAGCTTGGATACCAGGTAAGTCGGGATCTGCGAGCTGTCGGCAAACGGTTCGTCGTAATAATCGGGGAGACTCGGGACGACCTCACGGGTTTCCGCCGGTGTGACGTAAAGCTCGGTATGATCCGTGCCGAGGTGCCGGGCGATCGCTCGCGCCTGCTCGGCTTCGTTGTACCCGTGCTCTTCGAATCCTATCGTAAACGTCTTGACCCTCGACGAGCTTCCGGACTGCATCAAAGCCACCACCAGACTCGAATCGATTCCGCCCGAAAGGAAAGCCCCGAGCGGAACATCGGCCTCGAGTCTGACATCTACCGCGTCATACAACAGCTCCCGCGAGCGCTGTATCACGTCTCCGTCGCTTCCACGATACGGATTCCGAACGCCCTCCTCAGCTACGGCCTTCAGCGACCAGTACTTCCTCGGTTCACCAGGGTCCTCCGCACGATCCAGTGCCAGCGTGAAATGCGCTCCCGCGGGCAATTTCCGAATACCTTCGTAAATAGAGCAGGGAGCGGGAATGAAATTGTGTCGGAGAAACAGTTCCAGGGCCGCCTTGTTGATACTTGGTTGAAACCCGCTGCTCGCCCGCATG
>DATIPL010000274.1:0-2911 GCA_035471965.1 Gammaproteobacteria bacterium | reverse complement strand
GCAGGCTCATCGATGCGGTCCGCCCGGCGAAGCGCAGCAATCTCGCGCGCGCCGCGCCCGCGCGGCCGCTTCGGCGCCCGGTTCGGGCGCCCTGTTATCATGAGTGGAGTCCTCAAGCATCAGAGAAATTCATGCCCCCGGAAGGATCCAACGCTCTGGCGAATGAAACCAGCCCCTATCTGCTTCAACACGCGGACAACCCCGTCCAATGGTACCCCTGGTCCGATGCGGCCCTTAAAAAAGCCCGCGACGAGGACAAGCCGATTCTTCTTTCAGTGGGTTACTCGGCCTGCCACTGGTGCCACGTCATGGCCCACGAGTCCTTCGAGGACCCGGAAACCGCCGGGATCATGAACCAGCACTTCGTGAACATCAAAGTGGATCGCGAGGAGCGCCCGGACCTGGACAAAATCTACCAGACTGCGCACCAGCTTTTGACCCAGCGTCCCGGCGGCTGGCCGCTGACCATGTTCCTGACCCCCGACGACCACACCCCCTTCTTCGGCGGGACCTATTTCCCCAAGGACCGCCGCTACGGCATGCGCTCTTTCAAGGAAATCCTCGAGTGGGTGGCCCGGGTCCACCGGGAGCGCAAGGCCGACATAAAAAAGCAGAACCTCTCCCTGGTCGAGGCCATGCTCAGCACCGAGCCCGAGCCCGGCGGCGGAGACATCAGCCGCGAGCCCCTGGACGACGCCGTCAAGTCGCTGAAAGCCGCCTACGACCAGCGCTTCGGCGGCTTCGGCGGCGCCCCCAAGTTCCCCCATCCCACCAACATCGAGCGGCTGCTGCGCCACTTCGCCGCCACCGCCATCGCGGGCGAAGCGGACACCGAGTCCATCCAGATGGCCGGCAACTCCCTGCTGATGATGGCCCACGGCGGCATCTACGACCATCTCGGCGGCGGCTTCTGCCGCTATTCCGTGGACCAGTTCTGGATGATCCCTCATTTCGAGAAGATGCTCTACGACAACGGGCCGCTGCTGACGCTCTACTCGGAGGCCCGGCAGCTCTCCGGCGAGCCCCTTTTCGAAGAGGTGGCGCGGGAGACGGCCGCCTGGACCATGGGCGAGATGCAGTCGCCCGAAGGCGGCTATTACTCCAGCCTGGACGCGGACTCGGAAGGCCACGAGGGCAAGTTCTACGTCTGGACCCCGGACGAGGTGAAGGCGCTGCTGGACGAGGACGAGTACAAAGCCTTCGCCGCCCGCTACGGGCTGGACGGCGACCCCAACTTCGAGGGCGAGGCCTGGCACCTGCACACGTTCAAGGACTGGCCTGAGGTCGCAAAGGCGGCGGGCGTCGACGAGGACCGGGCGAAAGCGCTCGTGTCCGGCGCCGGGCCCAAGCTGTTCGAGGTGCGCTCGAAGCGCGTGTGGCCGGGACGCGACGAGAAGATCCTCACCTCCTGGAACGCGCTGATGATCAAGGGCATGGCGACGGCGGCGCGGGTGTTCGGCGACGACGCCTATCTCGACTCCGCCGACCGGGCGCTCGCATTCATTCGATCCAGGCTCTGGCACGACGGCAGGTTGCGGGTGACCTACAAGGACGGCGAGGCCAAATACGCCGCCTATCTGGACGACTACGCCTTCCTGCTGGACGCGCTGCTCTGCCTGCTCCAGTGCCGCTGGCGTCCAGAGGATCTGTCCTTCGCGGTCGAGCTCGCCGAGGTGATGCTGGATCACTTCGAGGACAAGAACAGCGGCGGCTTCTTCTTCACCGCCGACGACAGCGAGGAGCTGTTCCACCGCACCAAGCCGATGATCGACGACGCCCTGCCCGCGGGCAACGGCATTGCGGCCTATGCCCTGGGACGACTCGGGCACCTGCTGGGCGAAACCCGCTATCTCGACGCCGCCGCCGATACCCTCCGCACCGGCTGGCAGAGTCTTTCGCGTATTCCTCACGCCCACAATGCGCTGCTGCTGGCGGTGGAGGAGCATCTGGACCCGCCGCAGACGGTGGTCATCCGCGGGAAAGGTCAAGAGCTGGAACGGTGGCAGCAGCGCTGCCTCTCGGCTTACGCCCCGCGTCGACTCAGCGTTGCGATTCCTTCAAACGAGAAATCGCTGCCGGGGATGCTCAGCGAACGCGTGCCGAAAGACGGCGTCACCGCTTACGTCTGCGAAGGTCACGTGTGCAAAGCGCCGGTGACGACGTTCGAGGATCTGGAGGCGGCGCTGAAGCCGCTGGAGACGGAGGTGAGGGTGGAGTCGGCGGAAGGGGATTAGTGAACTAGTTTGGTAATATTTCCGGCTCAGTCTTAATTCATTTCCGTCCCGGTCTCTTTTGCATTTTTGTAATCCAGCTCAACGAAGCAGCACGTGTAGGGCGGATTAGCGAAGCGTAATCCGCCGAATGGGAAGACGGTCCCGGAGTTGACTATTTGACTCAACGAATCAGTGGGACCTTTCGGCTTCTCCTATTTGATCCCGTTCCGATCCGAATCAAACAGATCGCGTGATTCCGCCGTCGACGCGGATGTTCTGCCCCGTGATGTAGCCCGCGCCATCGGAAGCGAGAAAGGCGATCACGTCTGAAATCTCCTCCGTCTTTCCGTAGCGTCCCATCGGGATGCGGTCGCGGAACTCCTTTTTCTCCGGCAGGCTGTCGATGAAGCCCGGCAGGACGTTGTTCATTCGGATGTTCTCTGCGGCGTATCTGTCGGCGAACAGTTTCGTGTAGGCCGCGAGTCCGGCCCGGAAGACGCCGGAGGTCGGAAACACGGGATCGGGCTCGAAGGCGGCGAAGGTGGAGATGTTGATTATCACGCCGGATTTCTGCCGCTGCATGACGGGGGTAACCAGCCGAGTCGGGCGGACGACGTTCAGGAAATAGACCTCCATGCCCCGGTGCCAGTCCTCGTCGGACAGCTCGAGAATCGGCGCCCTCGGGCCGTGGCCCGCGC
>DATIPL010000273.1:0-4853 GCA_035471965.1 Gammaproteobacteria bacterium | reverse complement strand
ACGGGCTTCCCGTGATCCACGGCGTGGGACTCGACGGATACTTCCTGCCAGAGGTCAGGCCGGTCAAGGGGAAATTCTTCAAAGATGCCGATCCGATCATCATCGATGAGCTCAGAGCGCGGGGACTGCTGTTCCGGTCTGAAAAGTACCTGCACAACTATCCCTTCGGCTGGCGCACCGGCGATCCTCTGCTCTACTACGCCAAGAATGCCTGGTACATCCGCACCACCGACTACCGCGACCGGCTGGTGGCGCTGAACAAGACCATCAACTGGGTGCCGGAGTCCATCCGCGACGGCCGCTTCGGCAACTGGCTGGAGCACAACGTCGACTGGGCGCTCTCCCGCGAGCGCTTCTGGGGCACTCCGCTTCCCGTGTGGACCGACGGCGAGGGCGATTTCATCTGCATCGGCTCGGTCAAGGAGCTGGAGGAGCTCGCCGGCCGGTCGTTGCGCGACGTGGATCTTCACCGTCCTTCCGTCGACGAGGTCACCTTTGTCCACCCGGACGACGGACGCGAGTATTACCGCGTTCCAGAAGTCATCGACTGCTGGTTCGACTCCGGCGCCATGTCCTACGCCCAGTGGCACTATCCTTTCGAAAACAAGGACAAGTTCAATCAGCACTTTCCCGCTGACTACATCTGCGAAGCGATCGACCAGACGCGCGGCTGGTTCTACACCCTGCACGCCATCGCCACCCTCGTGTCGGACAGCGTCGCCTACCGCAACTGCGTCTGTCTCGCCCATATCGTCGACAAGGACGGCAAGAAAATGTCCAAGTCGCTGGGCAATATCGTCAACCCCTACGACGTGTTCGACGCGGTGGGCGCGGATTCCCTGCGCTGGTACCTGGCGGCGCGCATCGCTCCGGAGGTGCAAAAGCGCATTTCCGTGGAGATGGTGGCTGATGTCGCCAGCACCTTCCTGAACACCTTCTGGAACACTTACAAGTTCTTCGTCATGTACGCGCGACTGGACGAAGTCGATCTCGGCAAAGACGTGCCACTGGCCAGGCGTCCCGAGATCGATCGCTGGATACTGGCACTGCTCCAGGAAACGGTGCAGGTCGCCACCGGATGCCTGGACAATTACGACGCCCGAGGCTATGGCACAGCGGTGGAAGACTTCGTCGATCAGCTCAGCAACTGGTACGTGCGCCGCAACCGCACCCGCTTCTGGAAAGCGGCGGCGGGGGAGGACAAGCAGGCCGCCTACCTGACGCTGTACGAGTGCCTCGCCGTCATCCACCGGCTGTTTGCGCCACTGATGCCATTTCTCGCGGAGTCCGTCTATCAGAATCTGGTGCGCGGGGTGAGCGACGAGGCCCGCTTGAGCGTGCACATGAGCGACTGGCCGGAGATGGATGAATCCAAACGCGACGAGGCGCTGATCTACGACTTCGACGTGCTCCAGCGGGTGGTTTACCTGGGACGCGCGGCGCGCAACCAGACGCGACTGCGGGTGCGCCAGCCGCTCTCCCGGATCCTGGTGCGCGCCCCCAGCACAGAGGCGGTGACCGCAATCGAGCTGCACCAGGATCAGCTGCTGGAAGAGCTGAACGTGAAGAGGCTCGAGATCATCGCCCGCGATGCGGGGCTCGTCAGCTATCGCATCAAGCCCAACCTGCCCCGTATCGGCAAGCGTTACGGCAAGCTCGTTCCGGCCATTCGCAAAGCCCTGGCCGAAGGCGACGGCGCCGCGATCGCCGCGGCCGTGGCCGCCGGCGAAAACTTCAAGGTGATCGCCGGCGGCCAGACCCTGGAGTTCGAGCCCGATGACGTGCTGGTGGAAACCGAGTCGGCGGAAGGTTACGCCTGCGCCGAGGAAGGCGGATACCTGGTCGGCCTGGACACGCGCCTGGACAAGGCGCTGGTGAGGGAGGGGCTGGCGCGGGAAATGGTGCGCACGGTGCAGGACGCGCGCAAGCAGGCGGGACTGGAAGTGTCCGATCGCATCGCGCTCAAGGTGACCGGCAGCAAAGGCGTAGAGGCGGCGCTCAAGGCGCACCGCGACTACCTGATGGCGGAAACCCTGGCCGCGGAGTGGCCCGACTCCATGCCCGAGGACGCCCACATGGCACAGCACACGCTGGATGACGAGAGCTGGGAGATTGCGTTGAAGAAAGTACCCGGTGGCTGATGAACGGAAACTTACTGACCACCATGTCCTGAAGCGGTCTGCAACTCCGTTTAGCGAACCCCCTACCCCCCGTGGGAGCGAGCGACAGCTCGCGAATGGGAGTAGAATTGTTTTTCGTTGCTCACGGTCCGGACCAGGGAGGGTTCATGGACTATTTTCACTCCCGCGATCTGCGCAAAGGGCGATATTCCGAGATTGATCGGCCCTATCTGATCACCACCACCACTTCTGAGCGACTCCCGTTTTTCGGAAATTATGATCTGGGAAAGCTGGTCGTCAACGAAATCCACCACCTCGAAAATCGCCAATGGGTCGACTCCATTTGCTGGGTAGTCATGCCGGATCACCTGCACTGGCTGTTTGTCCTACGGCGTGGAATGCTCGATCGGGTGATTCAAAGCTTTAAGTCCCGCAGCGGACTTTCCATCAACCGCCGCCTGGGTCGCACGGGCAAAATCTGGCAACCGGGGTTTCACGATCGGGCGCTCCGCCGTGATGAGGACATAAAGAAGGTCGCTCGCTATATAGTCGCTAATCCACTGCGAGCGGGATTGGTGCAGAATATTATGGATTACCCACTATGGGATGCCGTCTGGATAGAGCGCGGTGCCGACCTGACATTCTGATTCGCGAGCTGGCGCTCGCTCCCACAGGAATGCGGAAACCCCGTTAGCGGAGTCCAGGAGCGGATGAACGGCGCGGGCTTTGCCAATCTCCTCTCGCGAGCTGGCGCTCGCTCCCCCAAGCTTAATCAACTCCGTTCGACCAGATCGACGGACTGCCTAGGGAATGGTTATTCCAACAAGTCTCCACTTCACCGGAGCGGAATCGTGGTCCCCTGTGGGAGCGAGCGACAGCTCGCGAAAGTGCGATGGCCGAACCGCGAAGCCTGACGAACTCCTCCGCCCCGCCAGCGAAATCCGCACGGCCCCGTGGGAGCGAGCGCCAGCTCGCGAAAAGTCGTTGGACAGGATCAGCGAACCCTGACGAGTCCCTCCGCCTCGCTACCGAAGCCTGCACAGCCCTGCCGGAGCGAGCGCAGGCTCGCGATTCCGGCGGAAACGACCGCTCAGAGAAAAACCGTACCGCCGTCCACCATGATGGTCTGTCCGGTGACGTGGCGGGAGAGATCGCTGGCCAGCCAGAGCACGGTGCCGGCGAGGTCTCCAGGCTCCAGGGTTCGGCGAATGGCCTGCTGAGCTTTGGTCGCGTCCAGCATCTTCGGCGTCGTTTCACCGAAGAACTCTCCGGCAGCCTCGGTATCGACGATGCCCGGCGCCACGGCGTTGACGCGGATCTCGTAACGGCCCACCTCCCGCGCCAACCCCCGGGTCAGCCCGATGACCGCAGCCTTGGAGGTGGTGTAGTGCAGCCCGTTGGGCATACCGTAGATGGCGGCCAGGGAGCTCACGTTGACGATGGATCCACCCCCGGCTTCGCGCATGGCCGGCACCACCGCCCGGCAGCAGTTCCAGATCCCTTTGACGTTGACCGCCATGGCCGCGTCCCATTCGGACTCGTGCAGGGTGTCGAAGGGGGCGAAAGTCAGGTTGCCGAAGAGCGCAGCGTTGTTGACCAGCACGTCGACCCGGCCGAACCGGCCTTTTGCCATATCTAACATCCGCTTGACGCTGTCCAGATCGGTGACGTCGGTGACCGCCCCGAGGGCCTCGCCACCCTGCTGCTCGCAGGCCGCGACGGTTCCGCGGCAGTCCTTGAGGTCGCTCACCAGCACCCGGGCACCGTGGCCGGCAAAGCGCACGGCGTACTCCCGCCCGAGTCCGCGGGCGGCGCCGGTGATGAGAACGACGCGGTCTTTAAAGTCCACGAGCGGTTTCCAACTCAGCTGGAAGGACCGGTTGTCAGTTTAACGGAAAGCGTGCGGCGGTTCGTTGCTGGGGCGGGCAAGGAGCGCCGGGGCTGGCGGGCGCGTTAAGCCAGGCAGCATTCCCATTTTTTCGAGCACCAAGATCTCGACCCGCGTGAAGTCAATCCCGGCAATCACCTCTTACGATGCTTCGTGAGCGGTGACGGCATTTCCCCCGGCCCAAGGCAACCGCACTTCGCCAAGACAATGACTGACTCTATTTCCCAGTTCGTCTCCCACAAGCCGGAACATTCAGCCGCGCGCCCGGTCGAAGCGCGCAGCAACTGTGATGAAATTGGCAATCAGTCGAAAAACATTGCCGGCTCGTTGACAACTTCAGGAACCGTTCCTACCTTGAATCGTGAATATTCAATCGTCCATATTTTTTAAGCAGGTCACAAGAATGGAATTGCGAAAGACGCATTGGGGATGGATCCCGCGACTCGTTCTGTGGATTTCCGAGCACCGCGCGCGTCAGGGTGCCATCCGGGAGCTTTGCAGGTTGCCCGGCTGGCGGCTGAGGGACTTGGGAATAGAGCGGGGGCGAATTCCCGAGATCGTGGATGGGTTGCTTGCCCGTAAACGGGTACCGGCGGTCGAGAACCGCCGCACGACCGGCGCCGGTCCGGCTGCGGGAGTGCTCGATGAGGCGGTCGTTTCCGAAGCGCCGGTCTGAAACCCACCCGCACGCTTTTCATCCAAAATAAAAACGGCCCGCCCGGTTTAGCCGGAGCGGGCCGTTTCTGTAATTGGATCCGCAGGGATGCGATACCCGCCAACGGAAAAATCGACGGTTTATGTACTGGAACGCCGCCGCCGGTTTTCCCGGGGATGGCCTTTGCGGG
>DATIPL010000272.1:0-2176 GCA_035471965.1 Gammaproteobacteria bacterium | reverse complement strand
GATGCACCGCTATGGAGTGCTCGGCGCTTATCTGCCGGAATTCGACGCCGTGGTCGGACGCATGCAGTACGACCTGTTTCACGTTTACACCGTCGACGAGCACAGCCTCAAAGTGGTGGGCAACCTGCGCGCCTACGCGGTGGAGGGACTGCGCGAGGAGATGCCGCTTTGCGCCGAGATATTCGACCGCCTGCCGAAGCCGGAGCTGCTTTACATTGCCGGTCTCTACCACGACATCGCCAAGGGCCGCGGCGGTGACCACTCCGAGCTCGGGGCGCAGCTGGCAATGGACTTCTGCTTAGACCACGAGCTCAGTCAGTACGACGCCCGCCTGGTCTCATGGCTCGTGCGCCATCATCTGCTGATGTCGCTGACGGCGCAGCGCAAGGATATCTCCGATCCGGACGTGGTGACCGAATTCGCAACCATCGTCGGCGACCGCAATCACCTGGACTATCTCTACCTGCTGACCATCGCCGACATACGCGGCACCAGCCCGAGCTTGTGGAACGACTGGAAGGGGACTCTGCTCAGGGATCTTTACCTGGCCACGGCCCGGGCGCTCTGGCGCGGACTGGAAAATCCCATCGACCGCAGCGAGCTCATTGCGGAAACCCAGAGCCAGGCGCGCTCGCTGCTGGGCGCTTCCGCCAAGGGGTCGCGGCGGATCTGGTCGCGATTCGGCGACGATTATTTTCTTCGCCATACCGCCGACGAGATCGCCTGGCACACGGAGGCGATCCTCAAATCGACTGCCGGGAACCTGCCGCTGGTGCTGGTGCGAAACGGACGAGGTGGCACCGAGGTGTTCGTCTACGCCAAAGACCAGGAGTTTCTGTTCGCCGCCACCACCTCGGTGCTCGGCAGGCTGGGTCTCACCATCATGGACTCGCGCATCATCACCGCCGACAACGGAATGACGCTGGACTCCTACGTGGTTCACGACATGCACCAGAGCGGACCCTGCGACGAGGAGCGGCTGGAGGAAATCGCAAACAGCCTGCACCAGGCGCTGAGGGCTCCGGGCGGCGCCCGCCGGGTGGATACGCGCATGCCGCGGCGTCAGCTGAAGCATTTCCCGCTCGAAACCCAGGTGAGCTTCGGCGACGATCCCCACAACCGGCGCACCGTCATCGAGGTCGTCGCCCGGGACCGTCCGGGTCTTCTGGCCCGCGTGGGCTGGGCGCTGGCGGACTGCAAAGTGCGGCTGCAAAACGCCAAGATCGCCACCTTCGGCGAGCGCGCCGAAGACATTTTCTACGTCACCGACAGCCACAATGAGCCACTCGATCCGTCGCGGTTCGAAGAGATCCGGAAAGCGATCATCGAGGGGTTGGAGAAGAGCGGCTAAGCGATTAAGGGACGCCCGCTGTAGGAGCGCGCTTGCGCGCGATTCCTTAGATCACATGACTGATCTAAGGAATTCGCGAGCTGCCGCTCGCTCCCACGTCCGTTCAGCTTTGTTCAGCCTCGCCTCAACCGCCCGTCACCGGCGGAAAAAACGCCACCTCGTCGCCGTCTTTCACCGGATGGTCCGAAGACACGTAGGTGAGATTCACCGCGGCGAGCACGTTGCCCGGCAGCGGATCGCCCCCGCTCACCGTATTCCAGACCTCTCCCACGGTGGCGACGGCGGCACTGTCGACGGTGTCCTCGGCGCGGCCGAGGCGCTCTCGCAAGCTGGCGAAATATCGTACGGTAACGCTCATGAAAGCGTGTCTCCCCGGCGGCTCCGGTTTCATCGCCCGTATGGCCCCTATCCTAAATACTCAGCGGATCCGAGTACACCTTGGATTCGGCTACACTGTGTCAGCGCATCCTCGAGCGAGCGGCTTGCCCGAGTAAAGCCATGACCCGATTGACCCATTTCAACCGCACCGGAGACGCTCAAATGGTGGACGTCGGCGAGAAAGCCGAGACCCGCCGCATGGCGGTGGCCGAAGGACGCATTCTCATGGCCGCGGAAACCCTGCGCTTGATCACCGCCGGCGAGCAGCGCAAGGGCGACGTGCTCGGCGTCGCCCGGCTGGCCGGCATCATGGCGGCGAAGAGGACTTCAGAGCTGGTGCCGCTGTGCCATCCCCTGATGCTGTCCAGGATCGAGGTCGGGTTGGAGGCGCTTTCGGAAGCGAATGCGGTGCGTTGTACCGCGACCGTCGAGACCGTGTCGCGCACC
>DATIPL010000271.1:0-6207 GCA_035471965.1 Gammaproteobacteria bacterium | reverse complement strand
TAGGCTTGCGCCCGCCTCGACACCGGCCCGCGCGACCATGGCCCACCTCGGGGCAGGACCCACGTTCAGCGGAGGAGGGTTGAGAATGAAACTTACGAGTGACAGTTTCGAAAATGATTCGCCGATTCCGCCGCAGTGTGCGTTCTGCACTCCTGATCCGGAAACACACGTTGCGCTTGGTTCAAATCGCAATCCCGCGTTGTCGTGGAGCGACGTGCCTGAAGGCACGAAGTCGCTGGTGCTCCTGTGTCACGATCCGGATGTGCCGGCGAAGCCCGATAACGTCAACAAAGAAGGAAAGAAGCTGTCAAAAAGGATGAAGCGTGTGGATTTCTTTCACTGGGTGCTGGTCGATATTTCCGCAGACGCGGTCGGAATACAGGAAGGAGAGTTTTCCGACGAGGTTACGCCCCGGGGCAAAGACGGGCCGCAGGGGCCGCGTGGCACCAGGCAGGGAATCAACGACTACACCAAGTGGTTCGAGTCCGACGAAAACATGGGGGGCAGTTATTTCGGATACGATGGACCCTGTCCTCCGTGGAACGACTCCATAGTTCATCATTATCATTTCACGCTGTACGCGCTGGATCTCGAACGCTGCCCTGTGGGAGACCAATTCACCGGGGAGGATGTGCTCGCGGCAATCGAAGGGCACGTTCTCGATGACGCCCGAATAACCGGCACCTACAGCCTCAATCCCGATGTTCCCGCTTGAAGGGATCGGCTGGCGAATCGCCGGAGTCATTCCGGCGAGCGTGATTTTGACCACCGCGATGTCCACGGCCCTGGCCGAGGACCGTCATGCCGGCTATTACTATCCGATCCCGGCGACCAGCGAAATCTACACGGCTCGCGCGGTCACCTTGCCCGATGCGAGCCGCAAGCGGCGGATCCTGTTCGTCACCGAGCTCAGCAATCAAATGCTCAACAACGCCTATCCGCCGCCGGTCGCCATATTCGCCAAAGGGGAGGAAGCGGAGAAGCTGATCATTACCGCGCTCTACGCCGACGGCTACAACACCCTGTACCGCATGCGGGGGCTGCTGGCGATGCTCTCCGCCAGGGCGCGGACGACCCCGATCTTTCGCGCCTACGAGGTGGAGGACCTGTTCACGTTCTTCGACCTGCTCAAGCTGCTCGGATTCGAGCAGTTGACGGTAACGGACGGCGACCGCTTCGCCCATCAGATAGAAATTAAATGAGCGCCGCCGGGATTCCGGCCGATGCTCAGGCGCGGCGCCAGCGGACCGCAGCCGTGATGCGCTCGACCAGCTCCGTGAACGACTCGTCCGGTGCGCCCACCACGACGATAGCGCCTTTGTCCACCGGGACAACGAGGCCGCGCAGATTGTCGTTGCGAATCGTGACCCTGGAGTCGATCTCCATTTCGCGGATCAAGAACACCGTGATCGGGGCCTTCTCTCCCTGCATCACGAGGTGGCCGGCGATCTTCTGCTGCAGCAGGCAATTGCCGGCGAAGGTCACCTTCTCCAGGCTGCCTTCGAGCTCGAGCCCGGCGCGAGCGATCGCCTTGGCCACGATCTGATTACCAAGGGGAATTTTCCGCTCCATCGCATAGTCCGCATAACGGATCAGGGTGAATATCTCGCGCGCCAGCGGATCCTGAAGGTTGACGAAGTACGGCACGCTTAACGCCAAACCCACGGCGGCAACCATGCTGGCGGCGAGGGCAAACATGCCGCGCCTGGACCGCTTGGATCTGGAAGGCAGGAAGGATTGCCTGAGGAGTACGCGCGAAGCCAGATTCTCCGGCACCTCGACTCGTGCGGCCGCGCCGAGGGCGTTGGAGAAGCGCTCCGCCCGCGAGGCGAATCCGGCGCAGCTTTCGCATTCCGCCTTGTGACGAATGAAATCCTCGTCCTTCGAGTCCGGGTCGGTATCGACCAGACGTCTGAATTCCAGGCAGTTCATTTAAGCTGAAACCTCGTTCTCATCGAGATCGATATCGCTCACGCCGCGTTCGAAGATCTTCCTGAGGCGCTGACGCGCACGAAACAGGCGCGTGTTTACCGTAGCCCTGGGAACAGCAAGCATGTTCGCAATCTCTTCTCCGCTGTAGCCGCCGATCACCTGCAGAACGATCGGATCCCTGTACTTGAGCGGCAGTTCCAGCATGGCGCGGCGTACCACCAGCACGTCCACTGGCGCGCCGCGCTCCCCCGGCAGCAGGTCCGGCTCCACGTCGTCGAAGCGCGGCTGATAGCGTTCGAACTGGCGAGCGAATTCCCGCCTGAGGGTGGTAAACAGCCAGCTTTTGGCCTTGCTCTCATCCTTGAGGCTTTCCAGGAAACGCCACGCGCGGATGAAGGTTTCCTGCACGAGATCTTCAGCCAACTCTTTGTTTCTACAGAGGAAAAACGCATATCTGTAGAGGTCCGACGAGAGCGCCAGGACGAGTTTTTCGAAGCGTTGCTGCGCTTTTTCCATGGCCAACGGCCGAGGTGTTGACGGCTTCAGGACAAAAAGACCGAATTTGCGGCGTGTTTCTTCCATTCTCAGCAGGCGAAATCGACCCGGGGCGCCGATGGCAACAGGTCAGCGGGCCGGGGCGGGTCGCCGATCCGCGACCTCATCCGCGAACCGGGCGGCGGCTTCAGGGATAAGCGGGCACTTTTCACTGGAGCGTGATGCGTGGCGAGTGAGGCGAAAGAATGCCTTCGGATCCCCGCACCGCAGTCGCCGGCGGAACCGAGACTGCTTCCGGGACAGGACATGCGACTTGCGAACTTGACACTTCGCGCGGGAAAACGTCCGGGCGTCGCGCGAAAAGTCAGTATTTCGACACCAGGATGGCGGTCAGGTGCAGTGCCAGCAGCACGAACAGGATGACCATGCCGTAACGAAGCCCGCGCTGGATCATGGTCTCGGATTCGGGCCTGGGAAAGACACCGAAATCCCTGGGGTCGAGAACGCCCATTTTTTCGCGCGCCATGACTTCACGACAGAATTGTCTCACCCAAAACGGAGCATTAGCGCAGAACATGTAACGGGTATACACGGACTCCATCTTTTCCTCGATGGGTGGCTCGCCGAACCAGCGTTCGTACGCAAGCTCGAACAGGTGGAACTCGGTAATTTCCAGAACGGCGGACGCCGACAGGACATCCAGAGTATCTTGCTCGATGTCGTCGTCGTCGTAACTGAAAAAGGTCATGTCGACCGGACCTTTCCCGGCAGGACCGAAAAAACTGCCGACCTATTCAAATCGGAAAAGAAGTGTGCCACGTTCCGCGAATCTTTTGCCACGGGTGCGCCGGGCCGACGGCATGTTCCGAACCGGTGCTGAACTCGGAGCCGCGGCGGAGAAGGCCGGTTGCCGCGAGGAGCCAGGAGCAGGAACGAGATGCCCGGCCCCGGATCGAAATCCAGTGAGCCCATGAAAATCCTCACGAGGCGGATCCGGCGCAGGTTTCCAAGCGTCCTGGAGGAACGTTCTGGGTTATTGATCTGAACGGGATTCACACTTTTCACGCCGGCTTTCGACAGCGAAGGAAGCCGGACCCCGATTTTTCCCCGATTTCGTGAAATACCTCACAGTACCAATAATAAGTCCTTGATTCAGAAGGAAAGAGCGACCATTCTTCCCCTTAGCCGGCGACGCCCGCCAGGCGTCGAATCGCCGCCCGCAACAATTACGGCACCCTCGACGGAGGAAGCGTTCATGGGAACCGCTAGGCAGAAGCAGTTCAGCCAACCGCTGCAGCTCTCGGTGAAAGGTTTACCGGAGTGCGTCACTTCACTGGAACAGTTCGACAGGGCCGTGTCACGAAAGACGCTGATCACCTCGGAACTGTTTGCAAAACTCCTGACTCTCGACGACGACCGGCTGAGCAGTCTCACCAGCGCGACACGCCAGGCGGCGGATCTGCTGCAGCGGGCGCTGAAGCGCGCGGTTGGGAACCCCAACGCGATTGACGAGCTGTTCAGGAAACTCGGCACCGCATTTTTCACCGAAGACCACGGCTGGCGAAAGCTTTTCATAACCCTGTCTGCGCTGCCGGCAAAGCGCGACGATATCAAGCTTCTCGCTTTGAGCAAGTACCGCAACTACCTGCTGGCGCGCCTGGCTGCCCTCAACAGCATCGGTTCCAACAGACTGCAGTCGCAGATCCACGTCACCGCGGACTCTGAAGCGGAAAGCGTCACAGAGCTCGTGGTGCAGAAGCCCGGCGTGACCCAGGAGCTGAGCAGCTCGGAGACGATCATTCGCGACGTGGTTCAGCTTCCGAAGGGAAAGACCACGCCGATCCGCGCCGATGACATGGCCTGCGTGGATATCTGGATGGCAAGACGCCGATTCCGGATTGAGATGTGGGACAAGACGTCGTTCATCGACAGTCACGGACAGTCGACCAAGCTCAAGGAGGGCCGCAATCTGATCGGCCGCGCGCTGCACAACGACGTCGTCATCGATCCGAACTATCCGGAAGTGTCGCGCAACCACCTGATCGTCGACATTCGCGACGGTCGTCCCGTGGGAATCACGGACCTGTCTTCTGGCGGGACGTTCATGTCTCGCACGCTGGTGGCGGCGCCCAGGAACGTCGCCAGGGCAAGCTGAAGTCGAAGCGATCCGGCTGGACGGTGCCGCGTGCCGCGAAAGGCGCGCGCTGCCGGGGATCGTCCGGGGCGGGGAAGAAATACGGTCTCAGGATTACTGCGTAAACTTGATCACGGTCAGGGGACCTTTCTGACTGGCGAAGAAGGCCGCGAGATCTTCCCGGTCCTGCTTGCTCAGCCCGGCGGCAAAGCCGGCCATGATGGGGTTCTTACGCTCTCCCGATTTGTAGTCTTCCAGCGCCTTGACCATGTAGTCCGCGTGTTGCCCCGCCAGTAACGGGAAGTTCGGGTCCTGGCTGTTGCCATCGGCCCCGTGACAGGCGGCGCACGGCGCCGATTTTTCTTTACCCGCAGCAGCGTCACCCTGGGCGAACGCGCCGGCGCCCGTGACCAACAACATCAAGCCTGCGATAGCCGCAATCGCTTTTTTCATCTGCATCTCCGTGCGCATGAGGCCGTCCATAATTGGAACTCTAATCGGACTGCGCCGCGGCGAAATAAGCCGCGATGTCCGCAATATCCTGATCACTCAGGGTCGCGGCCTGCGCCTGCATCGTCTTATGGCTGCGGTCGCCGTTCTTGTACGCCTTCAGCGCCGCGACGAGATACTGCGCGTGCTGCCCTCCGACCCGGGGAACATGGTAGCTTGGATAAACATTGGAATAGCCGGGAATACCATGGCATCCCATACAGGGAATGGCTTTGACCTGACCCGCTTTCGGGTCGCCCTCTTGGGCGCTGGCTGCAGCCGGCAGCACGGCGCAGACAACTGAAAGCAGCGTGCCAAGCACGATTTTTCTGTTCATACGACTCCCTTGAGAATCTTCGCGCCCGAGCGGCGCGGGACGATGGTCGCTTCGCTCAGGTCGACTTCCGCACTGGATGCGGAGCGGCCAAACCGGGGCCCCCGAATGTGCGGGCGCAGTATACCCGCTCGTGCCAAAGGTACCAAGGGAACGGCACCCACGGATGACCGGCACGTGATAGACGGCTGCATTCAGCCGAACTGCACGCAGCGGCGGCTCAGGGAACCGTATTCGAAGCCCTCGACGGGGAAACTGGCGGGCGCTCCATCGACGCTGGCGGCTCCCGCCGCGACCAGGATCGGGGTGAAGTGTTCCGGAGTCGGATGAGCCTGGCTGAAGCCCGGCGAAGCGCGTTCAAAATTCATCAGCGCATGGTGGTCCTCTTCTTCCAGGCAGCGTGCACACCATCGGTCGAACTCCACTGCCCATGTCGGCGTGGCCTTGCGCTGCTGGAAGTCGATGGTGCGAAGATTATGCACCAGCACACCGCTGGCCAGGATGAGGACGCCGCGATGTCGCAATTGCGCCAAGGCGCGACCCACGGCGTAAATCTGCTCGGCGGAAAATCCGCTCGGCAGGGCGAGCTGCAGCACGGGGATATCCGCCTCGGGATAAAGATGCAGCAACGGAACCCAGACGCCGTGGTCCCAGCCCCTTTCGGGGTCCCGGCCGGCTTCGGTGCCGTTGCCTTGAAGGATCTGGCGCACTTCCGCGGCCAGCGCCGGGGCGCCGGGCGCCGGGTACTCGAGTGCATAAAGCGCCCGGGGAAAGCCGGAGAAATCGTAGATCAGAATCCGGGTGTCTTCGGCTCCGGTGCGGG
>DATIPL010000270.1:0-2217 GCA_035471965.1 Gammaproteobacteria bacterium | reverse complement strand
CCGCACACCCTCGGAATGAAGGCGGTGCTGTTCACGGCAACCCGGGATCGCGACAAGCACATGACCACGGCAGATGCGATCTGCGAACGCTACGCGGATCTTCCCGCCATCGTCGATCGCCTCGCCGGCTGATTTAATTTAAGGAGTCAGGCGCGCCATGTCCTACGAGCCGAATTTTCTGGTCGTCGACGGTTATCGAAAAGAGGGACGCGAAGAGCTGGCCGCGGGCGGCGCGACCCTCGCCGGCGAGCTCTACTCCCGCATGCTGAAGAAATGTCTACCGGGTTGCCAAGTGGACATCATCTATCCGGCCGACCCGGGCGTCTCGATGCCGAAGGGAGCCGGTCTTTCCGCTTACGACGGGATCGCCTGGACCGGGTCCAGCCTCACCGCCTACCACGACACTCCGGAAGTCACCGCGCAGATCGAGTTCTGCCGCGCCGCCTTCGAGGCCCAGGTGCCGAGCTTCGGAAGCTGCTGGGCGGCGCAGATCGCCGCCGTCGCCGCGGGCGGGCGCTGTGAAAAAAATCCCCGCGGGCGGGAGATGGGCATCGCGCGCAAGATCGCGCTCACGCCCGAAGGCCGCGGCCATCCGCTTTACGACGGCAAGCCTTCCGTTTTCGACGCCTTCATCAGCCACGAGGACGAAGTCACCCACCTGCCGCCCGGGGGCGTCACCCTGGCCGGCAACGCATTCTCCCGCGTGCAGGCGCTGGCGGTCACCCACAAAGGCGGCACCCTCTGGGCGGTACAATACCACCCGGAATACGACCTGCATGAGATTGCGCGCCTGACCTATTGCCGTCTCGAGCGCCTGACGAAGATGGGTTTCTTCAGGGACGAGGACGCGGGCCGCGACTACGTCAACAAGATGGAAGCTCTCTATCAGGATCCGTCGAGAAAGGATCTCGCCTGGCTGCTCGGCGTCGACGACGACGTCATGAACGAGGACATCCGTCTGGTCGAGGTGCGCAACTGGATCGAGCGGCTGGTGTTGCCGTCGATGCGGGCGTGATGCGTGATGCGATGAACATAATCGGCCACGGTATCCCGTCCAGCGGCCCTTTCCCTCATGGCCCGCGATTTCCACTAATCACGAAAAACTAGTTACTCTTCTTCGCGTCAGGCGTCGCCCATTCCAGGTCACCACTCTCTCGCTCGTCCAAAAAGGGACCGATCAATGAAGGCAATCGTGTATAAAAAATACGGTCCTCCCGAAGCTCTGGAACTCATCGATATGCCCGTTCCAAGCCCAGACGAGGACGAAGTTCTCATCAAGATCAGCTATGCAGGCGTCAACCCCATCGACTGGAAGATCGGCGAAGGCCGGATGAAGGCGATCCGCGCCTACGATTTTCCGCTGCTTGTCGGACGTGATCTGGCCGGCGTCATCGAGCATGTCGGAAGCCGGGTCACCCGATTCTCTCCAGGGAATAAGGTCTTCGCCGCGCTGCCGGGACCCGGTGGTGCATTCGCAGAATTTGTCGCTGCGCCCGCGAGTTATGTTGCGAAAGCTCCTGATGGAATCTCGCTCAAAGAAAGCGCCTCGCTGCCCCTGGTGGCTCTCACGTGCTGGCAATCCCTGATCGAAAATGCGGGTCTTGCCAGAGCGCAAAAAGTTTTCATCCTTTCGGGCGCCGGCGGAACGGGCAGCCTGGCGGTGCAAATCGCGCGGGCTAGAGGCGCGATCGTTCTAACTACATGCAGCCCGAAGAACCGAGCCTATGTCGAAAGCCTCGGGGCGAGGAAGGTTTACGATTACGCCAACGATGACGTGGTGGGGGAGATTCGGCGTGATTTTCCTGATGGCGTCGACGTCGTTTTCTCCAACGTCCTGGGTGGACTGCATGAAAAATCCTACGGTGTCCTGAAAAGGGGCGGTGTTCTCGTCACAATCGGCGAGCCGCCGATACCCGCCCTCGCCGAGCAAAACGATGCTCGCGAGATCGATCTGGTGGTCACTCCGAACGGGGAACAACTCACGGAAATTTCGCATATGGTAGACAACGGAAATCTCGAGCCGCCGGTCGTTACCGAATTATCCCTGGACGAGTGCGCAAAAGCCTTTCGCATGAGTATGGATGGCCACGTCCGTGGAAAAATAGTGCTTCGAGTGCGGTAAAGCGAGAATATAAGAAGAACCAGCTCGAGGAATATTTGCTGCAGTCAAAATGGCTTTACTGGCGTCACGCGTCACCGCCTCTCCGGGCACCGCTT
>DATIPL010000269.1:0-4173 GCA_035471965.1 Gammaproteobacteria bacterium | reverse complement strand
GTCATCTTCCTTACTTGTATGTAAGAATCCTGCCATCTCCGATGGTCGCGGATGCCGCCCTCGGGCCGAGGTGGCCGGCATATTCAGAGCGGCCGTCGCACCGGAACAACAAGCAGAAGACAAGCTCGCCCGCACCGGCCGTGCCGTGGATTTGCTGCCGCGTGCGAGAGGGCGCAGCGCCAACGGCGGACCATGAACGACCACGTCTCCGTTCTTCCTCATCTGAGCCCCGGAATGGTTGACCGCCAGAGGGAGCTGCTCGATCTGGTGCGCCAGCGCGGCTACGTCTCCATCGAGGCAATGGCCACGCGTTTTTCCGTTTCCGCACAGACGATTCGGCGCGATATCAAGAGGCTTTCCGAGCTCGATCTTCTCGAGCGGCATCACGGCGGCGCGGGCCTCCCTCCCGGAAGTGACACGCTTGCCTACACCAATCGAAGGGTAAGAAACTCCGCCGGAAAGAGACGTATCGGTGAGCGGGTGGCGCGAAGCATTCCGAACGGCGCATCGTTGTTCATTGACATCGGCACCACTACGGAAGCGGTGGCCGCCGCACTGTTCAATCACCGCAATCTTCGCGTCGTCACCAACCATATCGGAGTCGCCGCTATCCTGAGCGAGCGAACAGAATTCGAGATCACGCTCGCCGGGGGCACGGTACGTAAGCGCGACCAGGCGGTGACTGGAGAGTCGACGGTGGAGTTTCTCCAGCGATACAAGGTCTCGTACGGGATCTTCGGCATCGGCACTATCGATGAGGATGGTGACCTGCTGGACTACGACTATCGTGACGTCCGCGCGTCCGGGATGGCGATGGCGAACTCGCGAAACCGCTTTATCGTCATGGACAAAACCAAATTCAACGGCGATGCCATGGTGAGACTGGGCCACATCTCCCAGATCCATGCCGTGTTTACCGACGGCGCGCCGCCATCGGCGATTCGTCGGTTGCTCAGTGCACATGGAGTCGAGCTCCACGTGTCGGCGCGCTGACCGGGGGCGTTCCTTCCACCATGTCTACTATCGAGCTGATCGGCGTGACGAAAAGCTGGCAACAGACTGTCGCCATAGAAAACGTCAGCTTCCTCGCGCCTGAAGGCCGGTTCCTCGTGCTTCTGGGACCCTCCGGCTGCGGAAAATCCACCACGCTTCGCATGATTGCGGGACTCGAATCCGTCACCGCGGGCACGGTCAGGATCGCGGGTAAGGACGTTACCGATCTGCCGCCCGCAGAACGGCGCATTTCCATGGTTTTTCAATCCTATGCACTTTTCCCGCACTTGAATGTCGCCGAAAATATCATCTTCGGTCTCAAGGTGAGAAAAGTCGGCGCGAATGAGCGCCGCTCTCGGCTGCAAAAGGTCGCCAATCTCGTCGGCCTCTCCGGCCTCATGAATCGCAAACCCGCGCAGCTTTCGGGAGGCCAGCGCCAGCGCGTAGCGCTGGCTCGCGCCATCGTCGCCGAAAATCCCATCTGCCTGATGGACGAGCCGCTTTCGAATCTGGATGCGAAGCTGCGCCACGAGATGCGGGTTGAAATCAGGGCGCTCCAGAACCGGCTCGGCATGACGGTGGTCTACGTCACCCACGATCAGACCGAAGCCATGAGCATGGCGGACAAGGTGATTCTCATGCGCGATGGCCGCATCGAGCAGGAAGGCAGCCCGGACCAGCTTTACAAACGCCCGGAGAGCGTGTTTTCAGCGCAGTTCATCGGCACGCCTCCGATGAACGTGCTGACGTTGAAAGACAGCGCCAAAGGCGGCGTCCTGGAGGGCGCCGAGCAGTATCCGCTGCTCAACGGCCGTGGCGCCGGATTCAAGCTGGGCGTTCGCCCGGAGGACGTCTCCATCACGGAGAACGGCGTGCCGGCGAAACTGATCGCGGCCGACTACCTCGGCGCGGACAGTATCGTCACTGCCCGCATAGGCCCACAGGACCTCGTGCTTCGCTTATCCGGACACGTCGAGGTCAAGGGCGGCGACGAGGTCAAGCTGAGCTGGGCTGAAGACGCGACTCACCTTTTCGACGCTGCCACCGGAAGGAGAGCATCGCACTGATTCAAACGGAGACGCCCAGGGACGTGGCGCGAGTCAACAAGAAACACAGACACGGTCGCGGGATATCAGGGACACCGCGGTCACAAACAGAGGAGACGACGATGAAAACCCCAATAAGACGCCGACTTTTGGCATTGACCTCCGCGCTATTGCTCGCGCTCGGCTTCGCCGGCGCGGCCGTTGCCGCCACCGAGCTCACCATGTACTACCCGGTGGCCGTTGGCGGCCCGTTGACCAAGGTCGTCGACAGCCTGGTGGCGGACTTCCACAATGAGCATCCGGACATCAAGGTCAACGCCATCTATGCCGGCAACTACAACGACGCCCGAATCAAGGCGCTGGCGGCGCTCAAGAGCGGCCAGCCCGCACAGCTTTCGGTGATGTTCTCCATCGACATTTACGAGCTCATCGAGCAGGACGCCATCGTCGCCTTCGACGACATCGTCACCACCGAGGAAGAAAAGCAGTGGCTCAAGAGCTTTTATCCCTCGCTGATGGAAAACGGCATGACCCGGGGAAAGGTCTGGGGGATTCCCTTCCAGCGATCCACCATCGTCATGTACTACAACAAGGACGCTTTCCGCGACGCGGGGCTGGACCCGGAGAAGCCGCCGCAGAACTGGAGCGAGCTGGCTTCCATGGGCAAGCAGCTGGTGAAGAAGGACGCCGCGGGAAACGTCGAGCGCTGGGGCGTGATGATCCCCTCCACCGGCTATCCCTACTGGATGTTCGGTGCGCTTACGATGCAAAACGGTCAGGTGCTGATGAACGACAGCGGCAACCAGACTCACTTCGATTCACCCGCCGTGGTGGAAGCCCTGACCTTCTGGCGTGACCTCGGAACGAAGCACGAGGCGATGCCGTCCGGCACCATCGAGTGGGGCACCCTCAGGCAGAACTTCCTCGAGGGCAAGACCGCGATTATGTGGCATTCCACCGGCAACCTGACCGCGGTGAAAAACAACGCCGGCTTCGATTTCGGCGTCGCCATGCTGCCCGCCAGCAAACGCCGAGGCACGCCCACCGGCGGCGGCAATTTCTATATCTTCAAGCAGACCACACCGGAGGAGCGCAAGGCGGCGCTGACCTTCATCAAGTGGATGACCCAGCCCGAACGCACCGCCGAGTGGAGCATTGCAACCGGCTACATCGGAACCCGGCCGGACGCCTACCAGACGACCAAGCTGGTCAACTACGTGACCGAGTTCCCGCCGGCGGCCGTGGCGCGGGATCAGCTTCAGTTCGCGACCGCAGAGCTTTCGACCTATCAGACCGGTCGCGTACGCAAGCTTTTGGACGACGCCATACAGTCGGTACTGACCGGAGCGAAGTCCCCCGAGGAAGCCTTGGGCGACGCGCAGAGCCAGGCCGATCGTCTGTTGAGGCGTTATCGCTGAGACCGTCTTTCACTGAAAACATCGCGGGCGGGCTCGGGCCCGCCCGCGCGTTTCAGTGCGGGCAATCGACTGCAAGCCGCTTCACCCGGGAATGATGACCCGCTCGATCCGCGCTCACGTGTACGGCTGGCTGCTGCTGACCCCGGCCGCCATCCTGCTCGTTGCATTCACCCACTATCCCACGGTGGCGACGCTCGCAAAGAGCTTCTTTTCCACCGGAACAGCGACTCGTCCGACCCGTTTCGTGGGCGCGGAGAACTACGCGCTCATGGTCACCGACGAAGTCTTCTGGAAGGTGGTCGACAACAACGTCTGGTACGCCATCGGAACGATTCCCGCCAGCATCGCCGTCGCCATATTGATGGCGCTCTGGGTCAACTCGAGGATTTCCGCCCGCGGGCTGGTGCGCATGGCCTACTTCACCCCCACCGTGCTGCCTATGATCGCGGTGGCCAACATCTGGTTGTTCTTTTACACCCCGGATATCGGCCTCATCGATCAGATCCTCGGGCTATTCGGCATACCGGGCCACAACTGGCTCGGCGATCCGGATACCGTCCTTGGATGCATTATCGTCATGACCATCTGGAAGGAAGCGGGATTTTTCATGATCTTTTATCTCGCCGCGCTCCAGTCCCTGCCGCCGGAACTCAACGAGGCGGCGCGCATCGAGGGGGCGAGCCGCTGGTATTACTTCCGCCGGGTGACTTTTCCTC
>DATIPL010000268.1:0-3194 GCA_035471965.1 Gammaproteobacteria bacterium | reverse complement strand
AGCGGGTTTCCTTCTGCGCGAATTCGCGCTCGACCTTTCCCTGGTCGCGGTCATCGGCATCGCCAATGCGTTGACCTTCGCCCTGGTGATCTGGTGGGGAATCTGGGCGGCGCGCCGGGCGGGGATGGGCCCGTTGCCGTTCTCCGGCGCGCCGGGTGCGGTCTATGTGCCGCTGACCGCGGCACTCATCGGTTTTTGTATCGTCTCATCGGAGGTGGTGAACGGTCTGCGTTACATCCTGCCCATGCCGCACATGCTGGTGCAGGTCTTCGAAGAGATCGGAAGCGGCGGCATCGCCGCCATCGTCACCGTCGTGGTCATCGCGCCTTTGGTGGAGGAGATCCTGTTCCGCGGCATCATCCTGAGGGGCTTGGCCATGCGCTACAGGCCATGGACGGCGATCCTCCTTTCATCGCTTCTGTTTACCATCATTCATTTGAACCCCTATCAGTTCTTCTCGACCATGGTGCTGGGCCTTGCGCTCGGCTGGGTGTTCCTGCGCACGGGCTCGCTCTGGCCCTGCATTTTCGGCCACGCGATCTTCAACGGCTACTTCATCCTCGCCGCGCCCCTGCTCGACTCCGTCGTCTCCGGCGCCGATCAGCTTTCCTCTGACCTGTCGGTGGTCGTCTTCCAGCCCTTGTGGTTCGATTTGCTTGGGATCATTCTGGCCGGGGCGGGGCTCTATGGCCTCGCGCGGACGTTCGCCCGAGGGAGCCGGCAGCCCGCGTTTTAGAATCAAAGCCCGTTGGTGCCTGCGGCGCGGTTCGGCTACTCTGCGCGCAAAACCAACCGAGACGGCCCGAAATGACCACCGGCCCCGAGGCGCTGCCGAGAGAGACCTTTCGCGACTGGCGCAACGAATTCTGGCATGACGTGAAATTCCGCTACATGCCGTTTCGCGCCTATTACCGGATTCGGGCCTACCGCTACATGCTGTGGAAGAGCCCGGAAATGGGCTTATTGCGCTTCCTGACCCATAAGGGGAAGGTGAGCCTCGACATCGGGGCCAATCTCGGCCTGTTCACCTATTTCCTCTCGCGGCTGTCTTCCCACGTCTACGCGTTCGAGCCCAACCCGTTTCCCTTGCGCGCGCTCCGTGCAGTTGCCGGTTCAAATGTCACGGTGCTGCCGATCGCCGTGAGCGACCGCTCGGGAGAAGCGGAGCTGGTGGTCCCCCGTACGGCCAAGGGCTGGTCCAACAACGGCGCCAGCCTCACCAAGCCGGCGGATGCCCTCGCGGGCCGCTTGACGGTCGAGTGCCGCGCGATCGACGATCTTGATTACCGAAACGTTGGCTTCATCAAGATCGATATCGAAGGGCATGAGCTCGCCGCCCTCAAGGGTGCGGAGCAGACGCTCAAGCGCGAGCGGCCCAACCTGTTCATCGAGAATGAGCGTCTGCACGCGGGTTCCGGCGCGGACGACGTGTTCGACTATCTGAAATCGCTCGACTACGCGGGCTTCACCCTGATCGACGGCGTGCTGACGACGCTTGAACACTTCTCATTCGAGGAGCATCAGGCGCGCCGCGACGGACCCGCCAGGGACTACGTCAAGAACTTCATCTTCCTCCCCGGCTAAGGACAGGCACGGAACCGCCCCGTCCTTAATCGTGCTCCACCAGCCTGCGGTAGAGATGCCAAGTGGCGTGGCCGAGCACGGGCAGGACCACGGCCAGCCCGATCAGCAGCAGCGCCGCGCCTGCCGCGAGCAGCGCGACGACCACCAGGCCCCAGATCGCCATCGTCACGGTATTGGCCGCGACGGCCCGAATCGACGTGGTGACCGCCGTCGCCAAGGTGACCGGTTTGTCCAGCAGCAACGGAAAAGCGACAACCGATATGGCCAGCGCCACCAGGGCGAACATGAACCCGATGAGGGTGCCGTAGGCGATCAGCGCGGCGCCGTGTCGCGTGGTCATCAGCTGATTGACGAAGTCCTGCACCGACGTGGGCTGCGCGTCTCCGAACAGGCCGAAATAGAGCAACTGCGCCATATAGAGCCAACCGACGTAGAGCAGCATCATGAGGAGCGAAAGGGCAAGGATCGGGGCGAACTTCGCCGAATGCACGAAACCGAAGGCCGATCCCCAGGTCACGTCGAGACCGAGTTCCCGCCGCCGGCTCATTTCGAACAGGCAGACCGCCACCACGGGACCGAGGAGCGTGAAACCGGACACCACCGGGAAGGCCAGATGCAGGACATTTTCTCCGGTCAGGAACAGCGTCAGCAGCAGAGCGAACAAGGGGTATATGACGCAAATGAAGGCGACATGGGTGGGCTTGGCGGTGAAGTCGTCGTAGCCCGCCTTAAGCGCCTGCCAGAGATCATCGATCCCGATCCTTTTGATCCCGATTTCGGCGGCGGGGACGCTGACATCCCGAAAGGTCTTCTCCTCAGCCATGATGAACCTCCCATTTTTTTAGGGCTCATGCGGCCAAGTGGGAGCGACGGAGAATCCGGCCGCGCCAAGCACCGGCCTGTCATACGAACGCTCGATACACAATGAATGCACCAGGGATCCGCGGTCTCCATTCCCGTTTGTGCCGGGCGGTCCTCACCGGCCCGCATAAACGCCGCGGATATCCCTCTTCCGCCATGTAATCCCAAGGCAAAGGCCGATTCAAGTGGCAAATGGGCCCTTGGATGTGAACTGGGTTGCTATACCTTGGGCGCCGGAGCCTCCACTGTCTTGCGGCCGAAGACCGCCTCGAAGCTCTCGCGCAGCACCCGATCGACATCGGCCATGCAGGCCTCGATGCCCAGCGCCTGAAGCGACGTGACGCCGAAACCGGCCAGGCCGCAGGGAACGATCCCGGCGAAATGACCGAGATCGGGCGCAACGTTGATGGCGATGCCGTGATAGCTCACCCAGCGGCGCACGCGGACGCCGATGGCGGCGATCTTCTCTTCGGCGCCGTCGTGGGCGACCCAGATCCCGATACGTCCGTCGCGGCGTTCGCCCTTCACCCCGAAACGGGCGAGGGTGGCGATCACCCAGTCTTCGAGGTCGCGGACGAAGCCCCTGACGTCGGACCCCCGCGATTTCAGATCCAGCATCACATAGGCGACGCGCTGCCCCGGCCCGTGCCACGTGGTGCGGCCGCCCCGCCCGGTCGCGTACACCGGCAGCCCCTTGAGGTCGAGGAGCTCCGATTCGTCGGCCGAGGTTCCCGCGGTATAGAGAGGCG
>DATIPL010000267.1:0-15278 GCA_035471965.1 Gammaproteobacteria bacterium | reverse complement strand
GAATGCGGGCTCAGCCGTCGTTTCCGGGGCCCGACCGTTACAGGCCGAGCACATAGGCGAACACGAGCGGCGCCACGATGGTCGCATCGGACTCGATGATGAAGCGCGGAGTATCGACGGAGAGCTTTCCCCAGGTGATCTTCTCGTTCGGAACCGCGCCCGAGTACGACCCGTAGCTGGTGGTCGAATCGCTGATCTGACAGAAGTAGCTCCACTTCGGCACCGATTCCTGCAGATCCTGCTCGAGCATCGGCACGACGCAGATGGGAAAATCGCCGGCGATGCCGCCGCCAATCTGAAAAAAACCGATACCGGTATCACCACAGTCACCGCGATACCAGTCGGCGAGCGACATCATGTAATCGATGCCGGACTTCATCACCGAGCGCGCCGCGCTTCCTTCCATCACCCGCGCGGCGAAGATGTTGCCGGTGGTGGAGTCTTCCCAGCCGGGCACGAACAGCGGCAGCTCTTGCTCGGCGGCGGCGGCGAGCCACGAATCAGCCGGATCGATCTGATAGCTCTCCTCGAGCAAGCCTTCGTTGATCAGATCGTAAAAATACTCGTGGGGCAGGCGGCCCTCGTTTCGGCCTTCCGCCGCCTTCCACAACGTCACGATTGCGTGCTCGATTCGGCGGATCGCCTCCGCCTCGGGGATGCAGGTGTCGGTGACGCGATTCAGGTGACGCTCGAGCAGCGCCTGTTCCTCGGCGTCGGAGAGATTGCGATAGTTCGGAATGCGCTCGTAGTGATCGTGGGCGACGAGGTTGTAGAGATCCTCCTCCAGGTTCGCGCCGGTGCAGGTGATGGCGTGCACCTTGTGCTCCCGGATCATGCGCGCCAGGCTCAAGCCCAGCTCGCCCGAGCTCATGGCGCCCGCCAGCGTCACCATCATCTTCTCGCCCCTGTCGATATGCGCGACATAGGCGCGCGCCGCGTCGCGAAGCGTGGCCGCGTTGAAGTGGCGATAGTGATGCTCGATGAAGGTGCTTATCGGACCCATAGACTCAGCTCCCATCGGGTGTCGATGTATCTCGGGATCTCAATGTCCATCCAATGAGCTTGTAGAGAATACGCGAACCCACGTTTCCGTCCCATTCGTCACCCGCCGGTCCCGGCGCCACCTCCACGAGATCGAAGCCGACGATCCGCCGGCCCGAGCGCGCCACGGCGCCGACCAGAAAGATCGCCTGGTTGAACGAGAGCCCGCCGGGAACCGGCGTTCCCGTACCGGGGCACAGTACCGGATCGAGACCGTCGATATCGAAGGAGATATAGACCTGCTCCGGCAGGTCCTCGATGATGCGTGCGACCTGGTCCCCCCAGGTGACGCCGGCGAATCGCTCGCTGACCAGCTCGGCATCGTAGTACGTCCTGATGCGCCCCGACGACGCGGCGATGCGGTCCCGCTCCTCCTCGCAAAAATCCCGCACCCCCACCTGCACCAGCCGTGCCACGCTCGAAAGGCGCCGATACACGTTGTCCATGATGGAGGCGTGGGACCACTCGAAGTCGTCGTAGGCATGACGCAGATCCGCGTGGGCGTCGACGTGCAGGATTCCGAGCTCTGAATAGCGTTCCGCATGCGCCGCGATGGCGCCGTATACGCAGCCGTGATCGCCCCCGACGGTGCCGACGATCTTGCCGGCGTCGAGCCACTTCGACACCTCGTCGTGCACGCGGGCGTTCACCCGGGCGCAGAGATCGTTGACAAGCCGGACGTCTGACGTCCTTGCCGCCTGGTCGTCGCGAGACGCCATGGCACGTTCCGCCGCGCCGCGGGCCTCATCGTTCCAAGTGCGGATGTCGTCCGCCTCGGGGAGCAGCGCAATGCCGGCGGACCAGGGGTTGCCCGTCTCGACGTCGAACAGATCCACCTGACGGCTCGCCTCGAGGATCGCCCGCGGCCCGTTGGCCGCGCCGGGCCGGTACGAGGTGGTCGCGTCGAATGGTAACGGCATGAGGACGACCGCCGACTCGTCCGCCGAGTACGGCAGCCCGAAAATACCGCCTTCGGTCGCGCCCGCCTTGTTGGGATCGAAGCTCAAGTCACCCCCGCAACATGGGTTCGAATAAATGCACTTCAGGAGGTCAGAGCCATAAACCGAGTCCGAGTTTCCAATAGTTTGGGCAATCTCCGCGGCCGAGGCCACCGTTTCACGGGAACAGTTCCGAATTTTGATATCGCTTCGAGGGCCTCGATCCCGTTTCTGCTCGATAAGCATTCGTGACCGCCGACTTCTCGGCCCCTGATCCGCCGTCGGCGGGTGCCCCGGGCAGGCGTCTGTATTAAAGGAGCCGTTGAAATCCCTCGAGGGCTGAGACTCTTCAATGAATGGTCGACTCGAGCGCGCCTGCGCCGTCGAATGCTGCGAACGCAAGGTCAGGAAGAAGTCCAACTCCCGGCGATCTGTCACAAATGGACAGTCAAGACAGGCGGATCTCCGGGAAATAATCCCGATGACGCGCATTGGATCACGCCGGGTCCAGCACCCGGCGGATGCCCGTATTTCCTGGCCTGGAGGCCCGCCCGCCGTGAATTCCGGCGATTCGGATTCCCGGCATCACTACAAAGCGCTGCCTCGACTGCTTTACTTCATTGAGTGACAGCCGAAGGTGCCTCTTTCATGACATGAAGCCGAATTCCGTCAGCCTGCGTACTCGACTCCTGCTGCTGGTGTTGCTCGCAGTGCTGCCAGCGTTCGCCGTCATCGTCTACACCGCCGTCAGCCAGCGCCAGGACGCCGCCTTTGCTGCCCAGCGGGACGCGTTGAGCCTGGTACGGACGGCGGGCCTCAAGCAGAGCCAGCTGATTGGTTCAACGAAACAACTGCTGCTCAGCCTGGCGCGACTCCCCGCCGTCCGGCAGTCCGGTACCGGCTCATCGTGCAATCATCTCCTCGGTGAGGTGCTCAGAGCGCACCCCTACTACACGAACTTCGGGGTGGCGACCGTCGATGGGCAGATTTTTTGCAGCGCGCTGCCGATGGAGCAGCCCGTGAACATCGCCGATCGCAGCTACTTCCGCCGCGCCATGGAATCGAGAGACTTCGGCGTCGGTGATTATCAGACCGGCCGAATTACCGGCGTCACGGCAATCAATTTCGGCTATCCGGTGTTGAACGAAGACGGAAGACTTCAGGCGGTCGTTTATGCCGCCTTGAGTCTCTCCTGGCTCAATGAGCTGGCCCGCGGCGCCCAGCTTCCCGAAGGCTCGGTCCTGACGGTCGTGGACAGTGGCGGTACGATCCTGGCGCGTCATCCGCACAGCGAGAAATGGGTCGGCAAGTCGGCGCAGGATTACCCGTTTATGGATGCGGTGCTTGCGCAGGGCGGCAAAGGCACCGCCGAGCTCAACGGTCTTGATGGCGTGAAACGGCTTTACGCGTTCACCCCGTTGTACGATGGCGGCTCTGGATCGGTTTACGTCAGCGTCGGTATCCCGACAGCAGTGGCCTTCGCCTCCGCACACCGAACTCTGGCCCGCAATGTCGCATTCATGGTGGTCGCCGCAGCGCTCGCCCTGATCGCCGCCTGGGTCGGAAGCGATGTGTTCGTGCTGCGCCGGGTCCGGGCGCTCGCCGCTGCAGCCAGACGCCTGGCGACGGGCGACATGAGCGCGCGCAGCGGGTTGCCGCACGGCAGTGAAGAGCTGGGCCAGCTCGCCCGGAATTTCGACGACATGGCTTCCGCTCTCGACAGGGTCAACCGCGCGTTGCGCACGTTGAGTGCCGGTAACCAGGCGTTGGTGCGGGCAACCGATGAGCGCGCGCTGCTGCAGGAGATCTGCCGGCTCATCGTCGAGGTCGGCGGCTATTCCTTGTCCTGGGTCGCTTTCGCCGAAAAAAACGACTGCAAGACGCTTCGCCCGGTGGCGCAAACGGGATTCGACGGGGGCCTCGAGGCACTGGATCGTATGCTCGGCGGACTCACGCTGGCAGACGTCCGGTCCGGCGGAGATTCCCCGGTGTCGCCTATCCGCCCGGGGACGCCTTGCGTCCTGCATGATATTCCGGACACGGCCAATGCTGCTCAGTGGTGGGCGGAGGCGCGGCGTCGTGGATATGCTTCAGCCGTCGCCCTGCCCTTACACGTCGATGGCCAGGTTATCGGCGCCTTGTCGATTTACTCGCGGGATTCCGGCGCTTTCGACGCGGAAGAGCTGAAGCTGCTGACCGAGACTGCGGAAGATCTGGCATTCGGTATCACCACCTTGCGCACGCGCCTCGCGCATCAGCGCGCTCATGAAACCATCAGGCATATGGCGTACTACGATGGTCTCACCGGATTGCCCAATCATGCCCTGCTCCAGGAACGCCTCCAACAGGCCGTTGCCGAAGCAAGCGTGCACGGCGGATCCGTGGCGTTGTTGCTTCTGGATATTGATCGCTTCCGGGAAATCAATGACGCCCTCGGATTTCAGCAAGGGGACCTGCTGCTCAAGGAGGTCGGGAACCGGCTGCACGGGATATTAAAGGAGACGGGAACCGTAGCGCGCATGCGCGGTGACGAGTTTGCGGTCTTGCTCTCGGAAAGCGATGAGTCCGGAGCGATCCGAATCGCGACGCGTCTCCTGTCCGCGCTGGAGGAGCCGATCGCGTCGGGCGGCATCACGCTGGCATTCAGTGGCGCCGTCGGGATTTCGCTCTTTCCTCATCACAGCGCCGACGGCGCTCGCCTTGTGCGCCATGCGGACGTGGCGATGCAGGAGGCCAAGAAGTCAGGTAAGCATTACGCGATATACACCGCGGAACGGGACGAGAACACCGCCGAGCGTCTCGCCTTGGCCGGTGAGCTGCGAAACGCGATCGAACAAGAAGAGCTGATCCTGCATTACCAGCCCAAGGTGGATATGCGGGACGGCCGGGTTTGCGGCGCGGAAGCGTTGGTGCGCTGGAGTCACCCTGAGCGAGGTCTGATTCCACCGAATGTTTTCATTCCGATCGCCGAGCATACGGGTTTGATCAAACCGGTAAGCGACTGGGTGGTGAAGGCCGCCCTGCATCAGGCGTCAGACTGGCACCGGGCGGGGCTGGCTCTTCCCATCGCGGTCAATCTTTCCGCACGCAATTTGCGCGACGCCGGTCTGCTGGGCAACCTCGAGCGCCTGTTCGCTGAATCCGGGGCCGAGACGGACTGGCTCGAGATCGAGTTGACCGAGAGCGCCGTGATGGAGGATCCCGAAGGTGCGATGGAAACCCTCAATAGCTTGAGCGAACTGGGTATCCGGTTGTTCGTCGACGACTTCGGCACCGGCTATTCCTCGCTCGCCTATCTTCAGAAGCTTCCGGTGAATGCAGTGAAGATCGACAAGTCCTTTGTCGCCAATATGCTGGAGAATTCCGACTCGGCCGCTATCGTGCGTTCGACCATCGATCTGGCGCACGATCTGGATCTCGAGGCGGTGGCCGAGGGGGTGGAAAACCAGATCGTCTGGGATCGGCTCGCTCCCATCGGTTGCGACGTGGCGCAAGGCTATCATATCGCCAGGCCGCTGCCGCCTGAGCAATTCAAACGGTGGCTCGACGAGCGCTCCGGGAAACCGAAGCCGCGCAGGCGCGCGGCTCGCTGACGGGTTTTCTCCATCTGCGCCGGCACGAGCTGGAGTGCCGGCTGGATAAGCGCTAACGGCCCGCGCCGCGATCGCCTGCGGCGGTACTGCGCTCCGCCATCGGCGGCTGGCGGAACACCTTCACCTCGGGGGGTGCCCGGTCGTAGCGTTCCACTTCCACCAGACAGCTGTGCGCGCTGGTGCCCTGGGCGAGCGTCGAGGTGCCGACGTCCGGGGTGAGGACGTTGGGGTTGCCGTGCACGTCCAGGCTGCCGGGTTGCGCGGGATCCTCCGGGTCGTACCAGGCGCCGGTGGGCAGCACCACCACGCCCGGGCGCACGCGGTCGGTAACGACTGCGCCCGCCAGGGTCGCGCCGCGGTCGTTGAACACGCGCACGATGTCGCCGTCGGTTATGTTCCGGGCTTCGGCGTCCTGCGGATGGATGCGGATGGCTTCGCGACCGTTGATCTTCGCTTTGACGCTGGTCTCACCGAAGTCGTACTGGCTGTGCAGCTTGGTCACCGGCTGGTTGGAGTTGAGCGCCAGCGGAAAGGTTTTCGATCGCGGGCTGCCGAGGAACTCCTTTTTTTCGAACCAGGCGGGGTGGCCGAGGCAGTCTTCGAGTCCGAAGGCGGCGAGGGTCCCGGAGAAGATCTCCACCTTGCCCGACGGTGTCGGCAGCGGCGAGCCTTCGGGGTCGGCGCGGAACCTCTCCAGCGTGAACTCGCGTTCCGGCACCGCCGAGGGATCCAGCTTCAGCACTCCGCCGTTCCAGAAGGTCTCGAAGTCCGGCAGATCGACGTTGGCCTCCGCGGCGCGCTGCAGGGTCACCTTCCACAGGTGCTCGATCCATTCCCGCGGCGTGCGCTCCTCGGTGAAGCTTTTTCCAAAACCGAGCCGTTCGGCGAGCCCTGAAAGGATGGCGTAGTCGTCCCTGGATTCCTCGAACGGCTCCAGCACCCGGTGCATGGGCGCGGCGGAGAGCTCCAGGCCGCCCCAGGCGAAGTCTTCGCGCTCGAGCGGCGTGGTCGCCGGAAAGACGATGTCCGCATGGCGCGCGGTCGCGGTCCAGAAGGGATCGTTGACGATGATCGTTTCCGGCTTGCTCCAGGCAACTCTCAGCCGGTTGAGATCCTGGTGGTGGTGAAACGGATTGCCGCCGGCCCAGTAGACGAGCCGGATGTCGGGGTAGGTCAGCATCTTGCCGTCGAACGGAAACTTGGCCCCGGGATTCAGCAGCATGTCGGCGATGCGCGCGCAGGGAATGAAGGTGCGCACCGGGTTGTCCCCCTGCGGCAGCGCGCCCACCTTGAAGGGCGGAACGCGGCGGCCGGCAAAGCCGAAGTTGTGGATGCAGCCGTAGCCGTAGCCGACCCCCTGGCCCGGCCGCCCCAGGTTTCCGAGCATCGCGCCCAGCACCGCGATCATCCAGTAGGGCTGGTCGCCGTTTTCGGTGCGCTGCAGCGACCAGCTGATGGACAGCAGGCACGGCTCGCGGGCCATTCGCCGCGCCAGCGTCCGGATCCGATCGGCGCCGATGTCGCACAGGCCCGCGGCCCATTCGGCGTTCTTGGGAACGCCGTCGCTTTCACCGGTGAGGTAGCGGGCGAACGTGTCGTAGCCGACGCAATGGGATTCAAGAAACGCCTTGTCGTGCAGATCTTCGCTGTGCAGAGTGTGGGCCAGGCCGAGCATCAGGGCGACGTCCGAATTGGGTCGCACCGGCCACCAGTCCGCGTTCAAAAATTCCGCCACGTCGTCGCGCACCGGGCTGACGCAGACCACGTCGACTCCGGCGTCGCGCCAGCTCAAAAGCTTGCGGCGCGCGGAATGGTCGCCGATGCCGCCCTGGTTGATCTGCGTGTTCTTCATGCTGATGCCGCCGAAGCTCACCACCAATCGAGTGTGCTCGAGCACGTCCTCGACCGTGGGGGATTGCATCATCAGATGCCCCGACTTGACGCCGAAAACATGCGGGATGATCACCTGCGACGTGCCGGTGGAGTAGGACTGCACCGAGTAGACGTAGCCGCCGTTTTGGTTGAGAAAGCGGTGCAGCTGGCTCTGCGAGTGATGAAAGCGCCCGGCGCTGGCCCAGCCGTAGGAGCCGCCGAAGACGGCCTCGTTGCCGTGCTCGGTGACGGTGCGCTCGAGCGCCTCCGCGGCGATGTCCAGCGCTTCGTCCCAGGGCACGGCGACGAAGGGCTCGATGCCGCGCTTCGTTCCGTCGCTTCGCCGCCGCTTTTCCAGATAGCCGCGGCGGATCGAGGGGCGGGGCACCCGGCAGCCCGGATGCTGCGCATTCGAAAGCGATTGCCCGATGGGCGAGGGATTGGTGTCCTGCTCCGCCGGATGGATGGCGTGGATCCGCCCTTCCCGTTTCTCTGCCAGGTAATTGCCCCAGTGGGTGCTGGTGAGGATATGCACGGGCCGGCTCATTGCGGCGACAGTATAACTGAATGCTCACCGACTCCCTTTCCAGCACTCGGCGGTTCTCATTGAGGGCTGAGTGATAAGGAGTAAAAGGGGTCGGAGCCCTCTGGCAAAGCCTGCGGGCTCCGACCGCCGTGCTGGATTCCGGCTCAAAGCGCCTTCGCCGCGACGTGGCGGATCTGCTTCCAGTTCCGCTCCGCCTTGGCGATGGTGCCGGCGCGATCCTTGTTGAAGGCGTGAAAGATCTCCTCGTTCAGGAACACGTACAGCTTGCCGTTCTCCACCGCCGAGTAGCGCGGGTCGCCGTCGAACTTCTTGCCCACCGAGACGCCGTAGGTGCAGAAGCCGCCGTTCTGCGGCACGTACATTTCCGGGGCCTTGTTGAAGGCCTCGAGGTTTTCCTTGCTGGAGAAGTAGTAGGCCACGCCGTCGTGCACGGCAGTGTATCTGGCGCTGCCGTCGATACGGTTGCCGATTTCGATGAAGGCGACCGGATCGATGCCGTGCAGACCGAGCGGCGCGCCGACGGCGGTCAAGCCGGGCACGGTGTTGTACTCGTCGGCGGCGAACGCGGGGGTGCCGGCGAGCGCGCCGGCCAGGGCCAGGGCGGACGCCAGGGCAGTCAGTGTCGAGCTTCGGTTCATGGTTGTCTCCTTAGAATAAGCCGATTAAAAAAACGTAAGGGTTCAGGCGGCAACGGCCGCGCCGGTGCGCACCAGCGGGAAGTCGATCTCCGTAGCAGCCACGTGGTTGAAGTAGTTGGTGAAGATGTTGAGCGCGGTGTGCGCCACCAGCTCGACGATGGCCTCGTCGCTGAATCCCGCCTTGCGCACGGCCGCCAGATCCTCGTCGGACACGTGTCCGCGGGTGGCGACCACGCGGGTGACGAAGCGAAGCGCGGCCTGCACCTCGGGGTCCGACGATCGGCCTTCGAGATTTCGCCGCAGCTCGTCCCCGGCCACGCCGGCTTTGTCCCCGAGCGCCGAGTGCACCGATGCGCAGTAGTCGCAGCGGTTGGCTCCGGCGACGGCCAGCGCGATCTGCTCTCTCAGTGCGGCGGAGAGGGTGCCGACGGATAGCGGACCGGCAAAGCCGAGGAAACCACCCAGCGCAGCCGGGGACTGGGCCATGGTGGCGAGGATGTGCGGCACGCCGCCCATCTGCTTCTTGACCGTGGCGAGAAGCTCCGCCGTTCGGGGCGGGGCTTTCGCCGCGTCGATACGTTCAATGCGTTGCATGTTGCCTCCTGTTTCAATGTCGGGAATGGACGGGAGGCACTCTGGCGATGGTGGGAGCCTATATCAATAACTTCGCTTCAAATGCGGACCATGGGCATCGACGTTGGGACGATTTGCAAAAAAGGAGGGATTTCAGGGAGGATTGCGCCGGTACTCCGAGGGGCTGAGGCCGAAGCGTCCGGAAAAGGCGCGGCTGAAGGCGGCGGGAGACTGGTAGCCGGTCCGAGTCGCCACCTGCTTCACGCTGGCGCGGGAGGCGTCCAGCAGGGAAAGCGCTTTCTGCAGCCGCCAGTCGGAGAGGTAGGCCATGGGGCCGGTGCCCACCAGACTCTTGAAGCGCTCGGCGAAGCGGCTGCGGGACATGGCCACCTCAGAGGCCAGGCTCTCCACCGTCCAGGGGTGCTCGGGCGTCCTGTGGATGAGCTCCAGCGCGCGGCCGATGTGACGGTCGGCAAAGGCCTCCAGCAGAGACTTCAGCGCCTCGCTCTCGGTGATGCCGTTGCGCAGCAGTTCGATGAACACGATCTCGGACAGCCGTGTCACTGCCGTGATGGAGCCGACTTCATCCGAGAACACCCGCTGCGCCACCATGCGCAGAACTTCATCCAGCCAGGGCTGGCGGGCGCGGGTGGCGTTGGTGGTGACGATGTACTCGGGCAGCGACCGCAGCAGCGGATGGTCGGCGCCGCCGCGGAAGCCGAAGTGACCGCAGATCATCTGCGTCGAGGCGCGGGGGTCGCTGTCGCCCACCACGAACACGCCGTGGCCGTCGAACCCCGCGGCCTCGAGCACGGTCTCGAGCGGGGGCGCGTCGCGTCCCGGGCGGTCGGCGAGCACGTGGCTGCGTCCCCGGGGGATCAGGACGATGTCGCCCGGCCCCAGGTCCACCGAGTCCCCCGAGGCGAAGTCGACGTGGCATCCTCCCTGCACCACCAGATGGAAGCGCGCCGCCTGGCCGAGATCCGGCACGGTCACCGCCCACGGCGGCGAGAAGTCGGTGCGAAAGTAAACGATGCCCTTCAAGTCCAGGGTGTCGAGGATGTCGTCGAGCACGTCCATGGGTGGGTTGTCCCGGGAGTTATGATGCACATAGTCGCGGGACAGCGGACGCTGCGCAAGGTTTCGTCCTGAAGCCCTGAAGAACAGACGGCGTGGCGCTGGAACGAGATCGAAGGGCGGCGACTCACTCACGGAGTCAGCAACGGACGTGATTCAACGTGCCGGAGTTCCGCGGAGTCGACGGGTTCGATCACGTCTCCCGCTCGGCCCCGGCTTCCCGAGCCCGGCTCACCGATGAGCCGCCTGCGAGTTCTCGCAAACGGGGCACCCCCCGGCGTCGGCGTACCGGCCCCGCCCGCATCGGCCTTATCCGAGTCCTTGATTTGCCGCTCCGGAAGATGTGACATAGCTCCAATCGGTTTCGCCATGCGCCGGCGCCTGCCTGCCCCGTAACCGGCGCGTCCTTGATCCAAACGCTGCAACGCCCTTGCCTGCAGCTCACCCGAGGGAGGGGAGACCATGCGACCCGTCATCTGTTTTCTGTTCACCGTCGCGACATCCGCGTGTTTGAGCTTGAACGCTTCGGCCGACCCGGCGCCGAGCGCGGGCTGCGGCGCGACGCCGCCCGAGACGCCCGGCGTGACTCAGACGCGGACCCTGCAGCTCGGCGGTTTCACCCGCAGCTACGAGGTGCACCTGCCGGTCGGTTACGACGACAGCACGCCCAGCGCGCTGGTGCTGAACTTTCACGGCTACAGCGGCACCGGTGCCGGTCACGAGGCCGGCACCGGAATGAGCCAGCATGCCGACGCCAACGGCTATGTGGTCGTCTATCCGGATTCGACCACCTTTGCCGCCGGCAGGAAGCCGGGCTACCTTTTCGGCCAGGTCGCCTCTTGGAACGACCTCGCCTGCAGCGGCTCGCCCGGGCCCGACGGCCCGACCTGCGCGGCCAACGCCTTCATATATCCTGTGGAACAGTCCTGCGCCCTCGATCCGGCGAAGGACGACTGCAACTGGTGCCACTGCAGCGTCGATGACGTCGCTTTCGTCAACGCCATGCTCGACGATCTGGAATCCAGCCTGTGCATCGATACCGACAAGGTTTATGCCACCGGCTTCAGCAACGGCGGCATGTTCACCCATCGGCTCGGCTGCAGCCTGGCCCACCGCTTTGCCGCCATCGCGCCGGTTTCGGGCACGCTGCTGAAAGGCTACAACTGCGCCCCGCCGGCGGGGACGAAGCTTTCCATGATGCACATCTACGGTAAACGGGACCGCCTCGTTCCCTTCGATGGCAAGGCGAGCTACGACGGCTACTTCTACACGCCCGTGGCCGACGTGGTGGATCTTTGGGCCACGCAGACCTCCCAGAGCTGCGACGACGCCGATACGCCTTACCCGACCTCGGCGGACGGCGTGCGCATGCTGAGCTGCACGCAGCGCGCCGCCTGCGCGACCGGCGCCGAGCTGGTGCAGTGCGGCTGGAACGAGCGGCACACCTGGCCCGCTACGCAGGACGGACAGCCCTTCGGCAACGACATCATCTGGGAGTTCTTTCAGGCCAACGGCGGGTGAGTCGAGGCTTCGCGAAGCACCTGCCGATTCGATTCATTACTTAAACAGGTGGGCGCTTCTGAATCCGGGGGGATTGAATCAACCGGGGTTCAATGCGGGGTTCAATGCGGGGACAGTATACTTATTTCAACTCTTGCTTCGGTTGGACCAAGCTCCGGAGTCCAGGCAATTAAGTAGACTGTGCCCTCAATTTTCCCGTCAAACCTTTCGTGATTAGCAATCACTTTCTTCGTTTGTTTCACCACAAAGACTGTACTATTAGTTTAGAATCAAGTTTTTGCCAGCGGGTCTGACGAAATGCGATACGGCGTAATTCTTGTGCTTGCTCTTGCGATCGCCGGGTGCGCTCAGAAATCCCAGAGCACCTATTTTCCCGACGAAGCGGGAAAGGAAATGGCGGTGGAATCTGCGACCGTGGTTTCCCAGCGAAAGGTGATCATCAAGGGTTTGCGCGAAAAAGACGGCAAGTGGGGCGCGCTCGTTGGGGCCACGACCGCTGGTTCGGTCGCCTACGGAATCACCGAGGCGGACAACGCGGCGGGTATCGCAGTGACGATAGTGGCGGCAGTCGCTGGCGCATTGGCCGGCACCGTGGCTGAAGAGTATCGAAACAGCTCGGACGGGGTGGAGTACATTCTTACGAAAGAAAATGGCGAAAAGATTGCCGTCGTCCAGTCAATAAATTCCGACGATGAAATCGTATCTCCGGGCACCGAAGTCACGATTATCCGCGGCCGAGCCGGATTCGTACGCGTCGTGCCGTCATCGAACTGACCAATTACCGGGAGAGTATGCCTATTTGATCTCGTCCCACGGTCGGTACACGTCGCGAAGTCAGTGACTCGGAAATATCTACGGATACTTCAAACCGCCTCGTACCGCTACCTTTGCTTGTAAGCATCCATAATCTCTCTCAGCTTGTTTTCCGGCATTTTCCAAACCACCGTATCACCAACTGCAAACAACTCGCACGGTCGGCCAGCGTACTTTTTACACACACTCATCGCTTCTTCAAGCGCAAGGTCAAATGAAGCTCTGTCCGACTTTCCCCACGCGTTGTTGCCTACAGCAAAAAACTTGAAGTCGGGATCCAGCTGATAGGTACGAAATGCTCTGACTGTTTTGAAGCCCAGAGATGCGTTCACGGCATGTGTACCTAAAAATGTCTTGCTTGATTTATACGCTGAGGCTACCGCCCGGGTCTCTTTCTCCGACTTCTCCCATACTATCGTGTCTCCGATCGCATAGGGTCGACACGATCCCCGCCGTGAGTGCCGGGCTTGTTCGCACAATTCTATGGCTTCACGTTCCGCTTGTTCGTAACTGAAGTCAGTGTTCCAGCTCCAGGCGCCATAGTGTGAGAGAACAAACACTTTGAAAAGGTTGGGCCCTTCCTTCCAGAACTTGTACTCTGTGAAAGCTTCAGCCCCTTTTACCGTAAAAATTTCGGGCAGCGAATCGGCACTGTGGTATTCCGGAACCCCTACTCGGGTCTTATAAGCAGCAATCGAATCCTTTTGCTCTTGTTTGGACAGGCCCCATACCACGGTATCGCCGACCGCATACAGTTCACACCGACGTGGCGCAGCGTGTCTTCTACAATTATCGCTCGCCATCTTCAAGGCCGAATCATACGAGCGCCGAGCAGCCCATGCGTATGCGCCGTTCACCGCCAGCATGAATACTTTATAGCCCGCCCCCTCCTTCTGAGCTAAATATTCCTGAAAAGCATATCGGGTATCAGGACTAGAAAGCCCGATGTGATTGCCGGCCGCCCGAGCGTTCGCGAGAAAAAGAATTAATGTAAGAGCAGTTACCGAAACCGTCACTCGTATCAACGTTATGCTGGCCGTCAACTGCTTGAATCGACATGTATTCGAATGCATTTGAAGCCTCCCGCCAGCCCGAATGCTGACTGAGTTCAGTAGAATTCTTCGTGCGGTCGCTGCAGGACACAGCTCAAAGAGGGAAGACCGCCATCCCGAAAACCGAATAAACGGCGCGCCTTTGATTCTAAGAAACTAAACATTTGCTTTTCTTTCTGGATCCCGCTCAATCAGTGAGCAGCTGATCGAGGCTGCGTTCGCGCAGCCACCGTTCGTGCGCGGCGTAGGACGACTCGATGACCTCACGTTCCACTTCGCTCAGATCCGGATGCCACACCTGGAACAGGAGATTGATCCGGACCTCCTCGCTTTCGTTGCGGGCGCCGTGCAGGGCGGTGTCGTCGAAGATCAGGCAGCGGCCGAACTCGACCTGCCGCGCTTCGCCCTGAACGTCGAGGTAGCATTTGTCGGGCACGACTAGCGGCAGGTGCACCGTCAGCTTCGCATTCGACACCGATTGGTGCACAGGAATCGTCTTGCCGGCCTTGAGAACGGAGTAGAGCGCCTCCATGGCGTTTCCCTCCATGCGAAACAGGGGCAGGCTGTCGAGCACGGACGCGGTCACCGGGAACCGGCGGCACACCTCGTCATTGCGCTTGAATCCGTTGTAGAACCGGCACGCGCCCCAGTTCGTCGTGCCGACGATTCCCTCGTATTCCTTTCCGTAGACGCCGCGGGTCAGGTAGGGCACCGTATCCTCGTCGAGCCGGTAACGTTCCCCGACCTCGGCCAGGATCTCCTCCGCACGTGCCTCGAGCGCCTCGACCCACGGAAACTCCTCTCGTTCGAACCAGCCGGTTCGGTTGAGTCCGGGCACATAGAACCATTGCGGGTTCTGCTCGGGATTGGTCAACTCGACCGGAACCGTGTGGAACCGCCGCCAGCGCGCGGCCGAGACGCGGGTCAGATCAGCGTCCGGGTGAGTCTTGCGGGTCCGTTCGACGGCCTTTGCATGCAGCTCGCGCAAGTATCGGTCGATGAGTGCGTTACCGCGGCGCGCGCGCTCGCGGGTCGGAGCGGGATGCGTCGGTTCATCGCTGAGTGACTCGCCGTCCGGGTTCAGCCGCGCCGCGGTGCTGTAGGCGATGGAGGCGCGCTCAATGTCGCCGAGTCCCTCGAAAATGGAACCCAGGAACAGGTAGGGGATGTAGTTCTCCGGGTTGGCCCGCAGCGCAACCCTCGCGTGCTCGAGGGCGGCTTCGGGTTGACCGGATTCCTCCAGCGCCAGCGCCAGAGGCACCCGCACTTCGCCGGCATCCGGTAAAAGCGCCGCCAGCCGGCCGAGACAGTCCGCGGCCTCGGTGTATGCTTTCCGCTCGAGCTGCCACATGCCGAGGAAGTGCAGCGCGTCGGGGGCGTTCGGGTTGAGCTCGAGGATCTCCTTGCAGATCGGGACCACGTCCTCGCGCCGCCCGCGCTGGTTCACTTCGCGGGCGCGGGCGTTGAGTTCAGCAAGACGCTCTTTCCGGGCCGCGTCGCCGGTCATTACGCTTCCATCTCCTCGCTGAATAACGAATAACGGGGACAGAATAACGGGGACAGTATACCTATTCGATCTCCTCGCCCGGCCGGTACGCCTTTGGAGCGCCGGG
>DATIPL010000266.1:0-2660 GCA_035471965.1 Gammaproteobacteria bacterium | reverse complement strand
CGTCGCCCAGCGGGCCGAGTGCCGCGGGCTCTGCCTGATCTCCCTCAAGCGGTGGATTGCGATCATTGGGACTGGCCCTTACCCGACGGTGAAGACGGCCTGACTTGCACCGGTGACGCGCTGATCCGGTTCGAGCGCATCCGCCAGCCCGTGGTGTTGCGGGGCAGCGCCCGGTTGCTCCCCGCCATCGACCGGGTGCTGGCCGGCTGGCCCCATGAGGTCAGCCGGGGCGGGCCCATCCGCCTGGCGCCCCAGGCCCACCGGATCACGCTCGCCTTCGATGGCGGGATCTATAGCCTGGAGTCCCCCTGGCTCCGCGATCCGGTCCGCCACCGCGATCCCGTGAACACCGTCTGCGACCTGGTGGTGCAGCTGGTGCACGGTTTCGTCGCCACAAACCCGAAGGGTCCCTGCCTGCATTCGGCGGCGGTCCGTCTGGGCGGCCGGCTTATCGTGTTTCCCAATGTCTACCGGGACGGCAAGAGCCTCTTCGCCGCCCATCTCGCCAGCCTCGGCGCGGAAATTTTCGCCGACGACGTGATGCCCATACGCGGCCGGGCCAACCTTGGCTTCGCGCTGGGGCTAAGCCCCCGTCTGCGCCTGCCGCTGCCCGACGGCACCGCACCGGGGTTCGAAGCCTTCGTCGAGACGCATCGGGGGCCGTCGAGCCTGCGCTATCAATACCTCGATCCCGGTCCGGATCTGCTCCCGCCCTTCGGCGCAACCGCACCTATCGGCGCCTTCGTGCTTCTCGACCGCCGCGAAGGGACGGCGGCGGCGCTCGAGCCGCTTTCCCGACCAGAGGCGCTTTGCCGCGTGGTCGAAAGAAATTTCGCCCGCCGTGCGCCCGCCCGCCGCATCCTCCGCCGGCTGGAACGGCTCGTTGCGGCCACGCCCTGCTACCGGCTGGTCTACGGAGATGCGGGGCACGCCGCCTGTCTGATCATGGCGCGGTTCGCCGTCTGGCCCGAGGCGCAGCCCCCCGAAGCACAGCCAAAAGGGCGTGCGGCCATCGCGGCGCCGAAGTCCATTGATCCCATGGTGGCCCCGCCTCGGTCTCGCCCGCATGGACCGTTGCGTCCCAGTCCGGAAGTCTTCGAACGGCGGGTCGAAGACGCGCTTTTCCTCGTCAATGAGGAGACCGATTCGATCCATCACCTGAACCCGATGGCGGAAACCATCTGGCGGCTTGCCGCGCAAGGTCACAGCCAGGAGGACATCATCGACCTGGTCGCCGCCGCGTTTCCCCAGCTTGCCAAAGGACGGATTTCCCGAGATGTCGGCCAGCTGGTGACGTCGCTCGTTCAGCGGAGACTGCTCCTCCGCCGCGGTCGCGAACCGCGCTCGACCTAGGTGCGGACGGCCTCGGTTTCCAGCGCGTAGCCTGCCGACCGGACCGTGCGGATCATGTCGCCCTGGAACGGCTTGCGGTTGAGCGCCTTGCGCAGCCTGCGGATGTGAACATCGACGGTGCGCGGCTCGATGAAGGCATCGTCCCGCCAGACCGCGTCCAGGAGCTGCTCCCGGCTGAACACCCGGCCCGGATGCTCGAGAAAAAACCTGAGCAGCCTGAATTCGACGGGCCGAAGCTCCACCGGTTCACCGGAGCGATAGACGCGATGGGTCGCCAGATCCATTGTCAGGTCGGAAAAGGTGAGCGTGTCGGCCTCGAGCGCCGGCCTCGCGCGGCGCAATACCGCGTGAACGCGGGCGATCAGCTCGCGTGGGGAAAATGGCTTGGTGACGTAATCGTCGGCCCCGGCGCCCAGGCCCCGCACCCGGTCGGCTTCCTCTCCGCGGGCGGTCAGGATGATGATCGGAATATCGCTGGTGTCGGGATTGCGCCGGAGCTGGCGGCACACCTCGATCCCGGAAACCAGGGGGATCATCCAGTCGAGCAGCACCAAATCGGGGGGCCGCTCCTTGACCATGAGTAGTGCCTCCTCCCCGTCGCCTGCCGAATCGACTGTGAATCCTTCACGTTCCAGATTGTAGCGCAACATCGTGACGAGATCGGTCTCGTCCTCGACGATCAGGATATGCGCCCTGGCCAAGTCAGCCGCCATGCTCCTCACCCTCCGGCCGGATCACGGCGAAGCTCGAGCGGTCGCCTTTGGGGCGGTCCTCCTCGATATGCTCACCCTTGACCATGTAATAGATGGTTTCCGCGACGTTGGTGGCGTGATCGCCGATCCGTTCGATATTCTTGGCGATGAACAACATATGAGTGCAGGGGGTGATGTTCCTGGGGTCTTCCATCATGTAGGTGAGAAGCTCGCGGAACAGGCTGTTATACAGGTCGTCAACCTCTTCGTCCTTGAGCCAGACTTCCTTGGCCTTGTCCGGGTTGCCCTCGGTATAGGCGTCGAGGACGTTCTTGATCATCTGCAGGGTCAGCCGCCCCATGCGGTTGATGGCGAAAAGCGGCTTGACGGTCTGAGTGTCGCAAAGGGGAATCGCGCGTTTGGCGACGTTGGCGCCGTAATCCCCGACGCGCTCGATGTCCGAGGAGATCTTGAGCGCCGCGACGATGTTGCGGAGATCGGCGGCCATGGGCTGGCGCAGGGCGAGAAGCCTGACCACCTGCTGATCGATTTCGGTTTCGAGGGCGTCGATCTTGGTGTCGTCGGCGATGGTCCGCTCGGCCAGCTCGGGATCCC
>DATIPL010000265.1:0-2578 GCA_035471965.1 Gammaproteobacteria bacterium | reverse complement strand
CTGATCAGCTCGTCGACGCCTTGCTTTCGTTCGGGGTCGTACGGTCCCTCTGCCTGCCGCGGAATGAACCCGGAGTGATAGATCAGGAAGTTGACGTCAGGATATTGCCTGGCCACCGCGCCGATGTCGGTGCACAGACTGTGTTCGTAAGATTGCCGCCCGAATGGTATCCCCTTATGGATGCAGATATTCTTTACACCCAGTGCCCGCGCCCGTTCGATCAGCTTGATCCCGGTGTCCTCGTCGTACATGAAAAACCCTTTACCTTCAGGGCCCCACTGGGTGTAGGTTTTCCAGGCGGAAACCCCCCAGCGCTCGGCCAGCTCGTCCATACCCTCCAGGTCGCCCGGCTGGTTCGGATTGACGCGCCCGTGGATGAGCAGACGGTGGCTGCCTTCCATGCGCGCAACGAGCTGCCTCGCACCGTCGGCCTCGGCGATGGTGAGCAGCTCTTTCTCGCGGCGAGAGGGAATGAAAGACAGCACCATCATGTCCGTGTCGCTGTCCAGAAACACGTCCTTGATGAAATCTTCGGCGCTGCCCAGCCCGACGCGCCCGAGACCGTGCTCGCCGACGAAATGACCCTGAACGTCGAAGATGAACTCCTCGCCCTCCAGCTCGGCAGCCGCCAGATCCGGATCCAGCGCCGCGTCCTCCGAGATCTGGAAGTACCCTCCCGATTTCCCGCTGGCCGCGTTTACGCTGTTAAAGGCCAGCAGGGTGCTGGCGGCGCCGCAGGCGGAAAGCATGAATGCGCGGCGTTTCATCCCGCGGCGCTTCGCGTTCACCGTCGCCTGTGCCTGGGCCAGAGTGTTGGCGGAGCGATTTTCGCGGCTTAATGGGATGGGCGCGAACTCACCGTTGCTGGTAGCGTCCAGCTTGACGGGAAGTCTCAATCCTCGCGGATCCCAGTCGTTCATGGCTGCATCCTCCTCAATGGATTTCGGCCTACGGCAGAAGCGTACAATACCCGGGCGGCCGGCATAAAAACTCAATCCCAGAATTCAGACCCTATCTTGATTCCTCCGTTTCCGTGGCTCTGGAAATAAACCGCAGCATGCCGCGCTGGTTGCCCTGGCTGGTGTGGAGCTTCGGTCCCGCCATGTTTTTTTATGCCTTTTTCCAGCGCGTGGCGCCGAGCATCATGATCGACCAGCTCATGCGCGACCTGAACGTGAGCGCTGCGGTTCTGGGCAATCTGTCTGCGTTCTATTTTTATGCCTACGCCAGCCTCCAGATCCCGGTCGGGCTGCTGATGGATCGCTACGGACCGAGACGCCTGCTCTGCTTCGGCGCCACCGTTTGCGCAGGCGGCACCGCCCTTTTCGCCATCGCAGACACCCTGGGCCCCGCTTATCTGGGGCGTCTGCTCGTCGGCATCGGGGCGAGCTTCGGCTTCGTCGGTGCGCTCAAGCTCGCCACCACCTGGTTGCCGGAGCGCCGCTTTGCGCTGGCCTCAGGGCTGCTGATGATGGCGGGGATGGCCGGGGGCATTCTGGGGCAAGCGCCGCTTGCCGCAGTGGTCGAGTGGAGCGGATGGCGCCACGCCCTGATGGGATCCGCCGTCGCCGGCTTCTTGCTCGGCATCGGCATCTGGCTGCTGGTTCGGGACCTTCCGCCCGGTTCCCGCGAGCACGCCGGGCGGGCCGGCGGGCGGGAGCTGCTGCGCGGGTTGACGAGAGTGTTCCGCACCCCGCAGAACTGGCTCATCGCCCTGACCTGTGCCTCCATGTCCGCGCCACTGCTTGCTTTCGCGGGTCTCTGGGGCGTTGCCTGGCTGATGCAGGTGCACGGCATGAGCCGACCGCAGGCCGCGCTCACTGCGTCGCTGTTACTTCTGGGCTGGGCCTTCGGTTCGCCGATTGCGGGCTGGGTGAGCGACCGCCTGGGACGGCGCAAGCCACCGCTTATCGGCGCATTGATCATCGGCGCCGGCTGCCTGGCGCTGCTGATTTACGCCCCGGGTGTCGGTTCTTCGCTGATGCGCGCGATGTTTTTCGTCTGTGGCCTCTGCTTTGGCACCATGGTCGTCGGATTCGCGCTGGCGCGGGAAAACAACGCGCCGGAGGTGCACGGGGCCGCCTTCGGCATGATCAACGGTGCGACGGTGGCCACCGGGGCAATTTTTCAGCCGCTTTTGGGCGCGTTGCTGGATCTCCGCTGGGACGGGCGCACCGTCGACGGCGCGCCCTTCTACGACCAGGGCGCTTATCAACTCGCCTTCGGCGCGCTGCTGACGTTTCTCGCCCTCGGGCTGATGGCGGCGCTGGCCCTGCGTGAGCGCCGGCGCGTCTGGTGAGCGACGCCGGGCGCTAGTAATCGAGGCGCATTGCCGCACGAATTCTTCGCGGTGTATCGCCGAAGTGCTGGCGAAAGGCACGCGTCAGGGCGCTTGCGGATCCGAAACCCGTCCTCACCGCGATCTCCGAGACCTGACGTTCCGTTTCCAGCACCATTCTTCTTGCCGCCGCCAAGCGAAGATGGCGATAGTAGAACAACGGTGTCGCGCCTAACGCGCGCCGAAATCGTCGTTCCAGGTCCCGCTGGGTGCAGCCGCTGCGACGTCCCACCTCTCCTA
>DATIPL010000264.1:0-3811 GCA_035471965.1 Gammaproteobacteria bacterium | reverse complement strand
AACTGTGGACGACTTGCCCGTAATCGACGCAACTGTCCGCCAGGCTTCAGGATTTCTCAAATCAGTGATTTTTTCGCCGGAGAGTATTTCTGCTTGTATAAACAGATAGTTAGAAGATTTCACTAGCACATGGCCGAGGCGGGCAATGGCAAGACCGGGAAGAATTCCCAGGCGGATTTGCGTCCTGTGAATGACTCGAGCAAAATTTGTCCACTAAAGGGGAACTTTACCCCCGTAAGTGACTCTTTAGTCTCAGAGCCGCACGCGGTGCCGCCAATCCTCCGGTTCTCGCAACCGGTACGCGTGTAGGCTCCCCGCTCCACCTCCCTGAGCGGGAACTCATTCCCGGCTTCCCCGGCCGGGTAATGCTTCGCCCCGGCTTTATTCCCCTTCCCCCCCGAATGAGGAGCCGGGGCTCTTTTTTTCTGCCTCTGGCATCAGTCCTCGAGCCAGCCGCGGACCTTCTCTGCCGCGGCCTCGACGCCTTCCCGCTCAAGGCCTGAGAAGAGCTGCAGCGACAGCTCCGCACCCGAACTCGCGCCCAGCCGTTGCGCCTGAGCGAGCGCCAGCGCGCTCTGACTGTGGTTGAGCTTGTCGCATTTGGTGAGCAGGGCGTGGACGGGCACCGCCGCTGCCGCGCACCACTTCACCAGCTCGAGATCCAGCTGCGTGAACGGCCGCCGGGCGTCGGTGAGCAGCACCACGCCTTTGAGACTTCTGCGCCCGATCAGATAGGACTCCACCAGCTTCGCCCAGCCCCGACGCACCGGGTCCGGAACTCGCGCGTAGCCGTATCCGGGGAGATCCACCAGCCGCCTGTCGTCATCCAGTCGGAAAAAAACGATCTGCTGTGTGCGCCCCGGTGTCTTGCTCGTCCGCGCGAGACCCTTGCGTCCGGTAATGACGTTGATTGCGGTGGATTTGCCGGCATTGGAGCGGCCGGCGAATGCGACCTCTCTGCCCCGGTCCGCGGGCAGCTGTTCAGCACGCGCGGCTGCGCGAAAAAAAACAGCCCGCCTCAATAGGTCGCTGCTCAATGCCGTCCCTTCAAAAAAGCGCCAAGTTGACCCCCCCAACGGGGCCTGTTATATACCTGCCTCGCTGTTTCGGGGGCATTCCGCTGCATTCGCGCCGCGCCGCTCGATCCCGTACTCAAGCCGCAAAGAGCAGGATAGTTAAATGACAAGGACCGCGGTGCTGTTCGCTGCCGCGGCCACGTGGATTGTGGCCGGAACTTCGCTCGCCGCAGGCGATGCCGCTGCGGGCAAATCCAAGGCCGCCTCGTGCGGAGCCTGCCACGGTCCCGACGGCAACAGCGCCAATCCGATGTGGCCCAAGCTCGCCGGGCAGCACGCAGCCTACCTCGTCAAGCAGCTCAAGGCGTTCAAGTCGGGAGAGCGGAAAGACCCGCTCATGAGTCCCATGGCTGCCGGCCTGAGCGAGAACGACATGGAAGACCTGGCGGCCTTTTATGCAAGCCGGAAGCCGAGATAATCATGCCACCTGGCGCCCCGGTTACCGGCCAGGTCGCGGTGCGCTTAGAGTCCAAAGACGATCACGGCGGCAAATGAAATGAAAACAAGCACACTCATCGCGATCATCGGATTCGCCTTTGCGGCTGGAAACGTCCAGGCCGCCGGGGACGCCGCGGCAGGACAGGCCAAAGCCGCGGTTTGCGCCGCCTGCCACGGCGCGGATGGGAACAGCACCAATCCCGAGTGGCCGAAGGTTGCCGGCCAGCACCCCAAGTACGTAGAGAAGCAGCTCCGCGATTTCAAGGCGGGCCGGCGCTTGAACGCAATGATGACCGGTATGGTAGCTCCCCTTTCCGAACAGGACATGGCGGACCTGGCAGCCTTCTACGCCGGCAAAGCGCGCACCGGCGGCTTCGCCAGCGAGTCGCGAGTAGCGCTGGGCGAGAAGATTTATCGAGGTGGCAACGCCAAGTCGGGCGTGCCGGCCTGCATGGGCTGCCATGGTCCCGCCGGCGCCGGCGATCCCCTGGGAGGCATTCCCGCGCTTTCCGGCCAGCACGCCAAGTACGTGGCCATCCAGCTCCATGCCTTCCGCGAGGGGGAGCGCAGCAACGATCCCAAAGCGATGATGCGCGACGTGGCCCGCTGGATGACCAAGGACGAGATCGAAGCGGTTTCGGAGTACATCGCCGGACTGCATTGACCGAAGCCAGGTCCCCGCGCGCATAGCGAGCGGTCACTTCGGCTACGGCAACCTCGATCCGAGGAACTTCTTGCGCCTGTCTGAAGACTGACTGCATGAGCGTCCGCAGACCGCGCTGTCCACGACCGCTCGTTCCTGTCAGGAGATTCACGAGGAAAACAACGTGATTCGAAGAAAATTCAATCTGCTGGTTGCGGCGTGCGCCCTGACCGGCGCCGCCGGCGTTCGAGCGGCTGGTTTCGATGTCGAAGGGAAATTTCAGCGCGTCGTGCCGAACCAGCCTACGGAGACCCCCCGGGGCGTCATCGAGGTGGTGGATATTTTCGGATATCGATGTCCCCACTGCTTCAGCTTTCTCCCCGTTCTCGAACGTTTCGAGAACGAGGTCCCCGACGACGTCCACGTTCGGCACATGCCGGTGATCTTCCGCGACAGCTGGGAGGCGCCTGCGCGCGCCTTCTACACGGCCAAGCTGCTCGGCGTGCTCGACAGGGTGCACCGGCCAATCTTCGAGGCGCTGCACGTGGATCGCCGGACGATGGATTCCGATGACGCGTGGCGCAATCTGTTTGCCGAGCACGGCGTTTCGAACGCCGATTTCGACAAGACCTTCAATTCTTTCGCAGTGCAGTCGATGCTGCGCAAATCGCAGGTCATGCAGCGCCGATACGGGGTGACGGCGACGCCAAGCGTGATCGTAAACGGCAAATACCGCGTGCCGGCCGGCCTGGCGGGCAGCTTCGAGAACATGATCGAGGTCACCAAAGGCTTGATCGCCCTGGAGCGTCGCTCGCTGCAAAGTACCGGCTGATTCCTCTGCACGCTGGCCGCTCGACGGCGCGGCTCAAACCGCGACCGGCGTGGTGGGATCGTTTCCCCATTCGGACCACGACCCCGGATAACCTCTGATACGCCCGAATCCCAGAGACTTGAGCACGATATAGGTGTGCGACGAGCGGTGGTGGGTGTGGCAATACGTCACGACCTCCTTTTCGGGAGTCACGCCGAGCACGGCGAATTCTTCGATCAAATCGTCCCGGGGCCTGAGACGCAGCGCGCGCGTCCTGTCCATGGCGTTGACCCAGTTGAAATTGACCGCGCCGGGGATATGGCCTCCGCGTTCGGCGCGGCGGTTTTCTCCCGAGTATTCCTCCGCAGTACGCGCATCCACCAGCGCGAAGTCCGGCGAGCCGAGTCGCGCGAGAATATGGTCCCGGTCGGCGCGTCCGGCCTCCCGGGCGACCGCCTTGTACGTCGACGGCTCGATGGTTACGGGGCCGGTCTCCAGCGGCAGTTTCGCCTCCGTCCATGCGCGGTATCCGCCGTCCAGCAGCGAAAAGCGCTCGTGGCCGAGCACGTCCAGGGTCCAGAGCAGGCGCGATGCTTTACCTCCTCCCTCGTCGTCGTAAGCGATCACGTGCCTGTCCGGGGTGAGCCCGATTGTGGAAAGGGTGCGGGACAGATCAGCGTCTCCGGGAAGCAGGCCGCCCACCGGGGGACGGCTCGAGGTGAGTGCGGCATAGTCCAGGTGAACCGCTCCCGGCAGGTGACCCTGGGCGTACGTCTCGGGCCTGCAGAGATCAACGATGAGAACGTCTTCCGCTGCCGGCAGCGAGAGTGCCGCAGGTTCCAG
>DATIPL010000263.1:0-4493 GCA_035471965.1 Gammaproteobacteria bacterium | reverse complement strand
ATGTTGCGATTGCGACGTCACGGATGCGGCCGAGTATCCGGAGCCACTGGATCGGACGTCCGGAGCTCCTGAGGCGGTAGATGGAACCGCTCTTGTTGCCGCTTGCCGCCCCGGAGGCAACCGACGCGGACCTCGTCGGTCCGAAGGCGGCCAATCTCGCCGTCCTCGGGCGCGCCGGGTTGCCCATTCCGGGCGGTTTCTGCCTCACCGCCAACGCTTACCGGCTGCAACTCGCGGCGTGCGGGTTGGAGGATCTCGTAGATCGCTTCGCCAACGCCGATGTTGCGGAGCAACGCCGGCTTTCGGTCGAGGTCCGGTTGGGGCTTTACGAAAGCCCCATCGCGGCGTCGATTGTCGAGCCTCTGCTCGCCGCTTGGCGCGCCCTCGGGGAGCGATCGGGACGCCTCGGCGTTGTGCGCTCTTCGGCGCTGATCGAAGACCGGGCCGGCGCCAACTTTGCCGGTCAGTTCGAGAGCTTTCTCGGCCTGGACGGCGACGACGAGGTTCTGACCGCGGTTCGCGCCTGTTGGGCGGCGCTGTGGACGACGAACGCGCGCCGCTACATGGCCAGCAACGCTCTCAGTCCTGCCGAGACCGCCATGGCGGTGCTGATCCAGCCCCTGATCTCCGCACGGGCGTCCGGCGGCGGTCTCAGCGAGACGGCGGACGGGCAAATGCTGCTCAGCGCGACATGGGGCCTCGGCTCGGCCATAGCCCAGGGAGAGGTCGTCCCGGATCGCATCCTATTGAGTCGCGACGGTGCGCTGCGGCAGCTCGACGCCGGACGCAAGGAACACAGCGAAACCTGCATTCACGGCGGCGCGGCCCGACCGCAGGCGGTTCCCCGAGACCTCGTGGCCGAGCCGAGCCTCGAGCCGGAGCAGGCCGTCGCGCTCGGCCGTCTGCTGCTGAGGGCAGAGCAGGTGATGGGCATGCCGGTCGAGATCGAGTGGGCCCAGGACGAGACCGGATTCAAGCTCTTGCAGGCGCGTCCGCTGCATGTCGAGCCGGCCCGGGTGCCGGACGATATCTGGCTGCAACATCCGGGACTGAACGGCCATCCCGCCGGGATCGGCTGGGGGGCGGGACGGGCCACCGTCGTCAACTGCGAGTGCGAGCTGACGCGCGTAGCGCCCGGTGACGTACTGATAACCCGGGTCGCCGGGCCGGCGCTGAGCCACGTGCTGCCGCAGGTGGCAGGCGTCGTCGCCGAGCTCGGTGGCAGCACCTCGCATCTCGCGTCGCTCGCGCGCGAACGCGGTATCCCGATGGTTCTCGGCGTTCTCGATGCGACCCACCGCATTCCCGACGGCGCTCAGGTGGCGGTGGACGGAATTGCCGGCGTGGTGCGCTGGTTCAAATGATCCGCGGCACCTATCCGTGTCCCGACCAGCCGCCGAGAGCGATATCGAACGAACGTCGCAGCGACCGACGGATGAGTCGGCACCATCGTATTATTGAATTGTGATCGGCATACGGAGCAAGGCTATGGGCGCGCCGTTGATTGCCTTTACAGAGAACATCTTCGCTTCACTGGATCCGGCCATGGCGATTCTGTCCCGTCTCGATCCGGAAGTTCGAATGGCGAAAAGTCCGAGTGTGGATGATATCTTGGAGGTTTCCCGCGATGCCGACGCGGTCCTGGTCACCTATGCGAAGCTTCCGGGCGAGCTGATCCGGCAGCTCGGTCGCTGCAAGGTCATCGGCCGGTTCGGCATCGGCGTCGACAACATCGATGTCAAGACCGCGGCCGAACAAGGTATCACCGTCACTTATGTTCCGGACTACTGCGTGGACGAGGTCTCGGACCACGCCATGGCATTGCTGTTGGCGTTGGTGCGTAAGATTCCCTTCTCCAACACATTGGTGCAATCCGGCCGCTGGGAGATGCCGGCCGTGGTGCCGATCCATCGCCTTCGCGATCGCGTTCTGGGCCTGGTCGGTTTCGGAAAGATTCCGCGTGCACTGGCACCGAAAGCCAAGGCATTCGGCATGCGCGTGGCCACCTTTGATCCCTACGTGCCGAGCGAATCGTTGGATGCAGCAGGTGTGCAGGGTATGAGTTTCGATCAGTTGCTCGAGACAGCGGACTTCATCTCGATCCACGCTCCCTTGACCCGAGAGACGCAAGCGCTGTTCAACGCCGACGCTCTTGCCAAAATGAAGCCTCACGCGCTGCTGGTGAATACCGCGCGGGGCCCCTTGATCGACGAGAAAGCCCTCGTCGACGCCCTTGACGCCGGGAGGCTTGGCGGAGCGGCGCTCGACGTTGTTCCTACTGAGCCGCTGACCAAGGATTCCCCGTTGCTCGGCCGGGACAACGTCATTTTATCGCCGCACACGGCTTTCTATTCCGTGGAGGCGCTGGAAGATCTGCAGACCAAGTGCGCAAGCGACGTGGTGCGGGTCCTGAGCGGCGAAGAGCCGGTTTATCCGGTAAGGCCCCAATGACCTCCCTCAGCGAGCGGACTCCTTACCAGGCAATCATCGATCGTCCCAAACTCACGTTGCCTGGTGGAGGCCGCCTCGCGATCTGGATCGTCGTAAACGTCGAAGAATGGTCGATCGAACGACCGATGCCGCGCACGGTGCTCCCGGCGCCGATGGGCCAAACGCTGATCCCGGATGTTCCGAACTGGGCTTGGCACGAATACGGGATGCGAGCGGGATTCTGGAGGATTCATGCCGCGCTTATGCGCCGCAGCATTCCCGTGACCATGGCGGTCAACGGCAACGTCTGCAACAGCTACCCGAGAGTAGCGGCGGCTGCCCGCGATGCCGGTTGGGAGTTCATGGGGCATGGTTTCGTGCAGCGCCCCATGCATCATCTCGATGACGAGCGCGAAACCATCGCCGACACCATTTCTGCGATCGAGGAGTTTACCAGCATCGCACCGACCGGTTGGGAAAGCCCGGGCCTTACCGAAACGGAAGAGACACTGGACCTCTTGGCGGAGGCCGGGATCGACTACGTGGCCAACTGGGTTCTGGACGACCTTCCGGTCGAACTGCGGACGGCAACCGGGTCGATTATTGCCGTTCCCTATACGGTCGAAACAAACGACATCGTCGTACACGCCATCCAGCACCAGCCCTCGGACGGATTCAAGAAGCGGTGTCTCGACCAGTTCGCACGGTTATATCACGAAAGCTCCGACAACGCCCGCGTCATGGCCATCAGCGTCCACCCTTATCTGACCGGCGTGCCGCACCGCATCGGCTATTTCGAGGAACTCCTCGACCATGTCCTCAGCCAAGAGGGCGTGGTGGCCATGACCGGCTCGCAGATTGCGAAGTGGTATCGCGAAGCGGTCAAGGAATGAACTCGTGAGGATTGTTCCGCTGTGCCGCGATCGGCGCCTGACTTCCTCACGATCCGAACACATCCTGGTTCGATCCCGTCGCACGCAACCGCGAGGCATTCGTTTGGATCGTCGATGATAAGGTATCGCATTAATGTCAACGCGACAGCTCAATCCGAATAAATCTCCGGATTGACGCATTTCGGCGGCCGTTTCCCATCCAGTATGGCGAGGATATTGTCGACCACTTCGTTCGCCATCGTCTCCCTCACCTCGTGGACGGCGCTGCCCAAATGCGGAACCATCACGACGTTCTGCAACGCGAGCAAGCCAGGACTTATCGACGGTTCGTTCTCGTATACGTCGAGACCGGCAGCGGCGATATGTCCGTCCGCTAAAGCCTGCGCCAGCGCCGCCTCGTCGACAATGGGACCTCTGGCCGTGTTGACGAGGATCGCGGTCGGCTTCATCAAGCTGAGCTCGCGCTCGCCAATCAGGTGGTAGCTTTCCGGGCGCATCGCGGCATGTATGGAAACGAAGTCCGACTGCTCAAGCAGCTGCCGAAAAGGCACATAGGTCATATGCAGCTTCTGCTCATCCGCCTCGTCCATGCGGTTTGGGCCCCAATAAAGGACGTGCATATCGAAACCGCGTGCTCTTCTGGCGACCGCCCGTCCGATCCGTCCCTTTCCACCGATCAAACCAAGTACTTTGCCGTGCACTCCGGCCCCCACAAAGTACGAGGATTGCGATCCGGGGAATCCTCCATCGCGCAGGAAACGCTCGGCCTGGGGGACTCTCCTGGCGGCCGCGAGAAGAAGCGCAAAGGCGATATCGGCGGTTGATTCGACCGCCAGCGGTGCAACTACCGTCACGGGAATTCGTCGTGCCGTCGCCTCTCGTAAATCAATATTGTCCGGCGTGATCGTCATAGAGGCGATCGCCCGCAGGTTCGGATTTGCGGCGATCACGTCGCGGTCGATCTTGTCGTGCAAGAGACAGAACAGAATGTCGTGTCTACAGACGCCGTCGATCACAGTCTCTTTGTCGGGTACTCGGCTGGCGTCCGAGTTGACCTCAACGTCCGCCACCTCGCGCAGCCGAGCGAGCGCGCTTTCCACAATCGGCTGGGTTATAAAGATACTCGCAGGCGTCACGAGGTCCCCCATACGATGCCGACAACTTCACGCA
>DATIPL010000262.1:0-3427 GCA_035471965.1 Gammaproteobacteria bacterium | reverse complement strand
CTTGGTACGCCGTCTTTGAAGATCGGCCCCAGAAATGCGAGTTGGTCGAAGAACATCAACCAGATGACTCCAGGACGGGGATTCGTGAACGGTTCAGAGCTGCCAAGAAAACGATGATGGTTAGTGATCGTTGCATGCTTGGGCTATGGCTACTCTACAAGAGTACTGAGCAAGAGGACGTGATCGACGGTGATGGTCGTCTTTCTGGGACCATCGCCGTCAGGCTTGCAGAATACCGTTCGCGTAAGCCGTCTCAGTAGCTCCGTGAGCGCCCCTCTCGCCCGCCCGGCCCCCCGGGCCGTCCGGGTCCCGAATCGCGCACCAGCAGGCTCGGCAAGGCCACGAGAAACGCCGAAGCCATGAGCTTGTCCCGGAAGCGTGTTTCCTGCCAGCCGGTCGGCGTCAGGCGATAGGGTCGCGCCGAGGCTGCCAAGGCCCACGCTGCCAGTCCCCAGGCCAAGCCAAGGCCAATTCCATCTCCTTTTCAGAATCCAAGAGGGCCATTCCGTGAGCGGCCGCTTATCCATTTGTTATCCACAGACTTATCCACCGATTCTTTCGATAGGTGGCTGCACTCTCTTGACGGACCTCCTTTTGAAGACTTCATGCTTTCCCAATGACGGATCCCAGCCCGAAGGATCGCGCCCGAGCACTGGCTTTGCCCGGCCAGCGTCCGCCGGCAGAGCCTGATGACTATTTCGAGATCAAGCGGCCAAAGCTGGTAGCTGAGGACGATCAAGGTTACGAGACCGGACGCACCGAGGCACAGATCCAGACGGCGGCCGAGACGCTCGCCCTGGCCAGCCGCGAGCGCTATGGGCAGACATCAGAAAATCTCCCGGAAAGTGAGGCTGCTATGAGCACGACAAGATCCAAGACTAGGCCAAGAACCCTGAGCGACGTCATGTCGGCCATGCCGGTCACGCCAGATGTTGGAATGATGCAGACGGTTATTCAGGCGAATAACCAAGCCGCCGAGGCGTGGTTCGACGGCTGGAGACAGCTTCTGGACAACGCAGCCGAGTTTACATCCAGACGTGTCAACCGCGACCTTGAAGCCGTAGACGCCCTTTTCAGCTGCAAGACACCGATCGAAGCCTTGCGGGTCCAGACAGAATTTCTCCGGACGGCTTTCCAGGATTATCTTCAGGAGCTGGCCAGGCTCGGCGAGATCGAAACGGAAGCCGGAGCCGCGAGCATCGAGGCCCTCCAGCGGAGCGTCCGCGACGTCGAAACGAAGGGCTCGGAGGCGGCGGAGTAGACCAGCTGACGGGCGTGAAGCCTAACGGTATGTGGTCATTCCGACGGCTGCGCTTGAAGAAATGTCGTGAAAAAATGGCCCCGCCGGTTTTCAGCCGGCGGGGCCTGTCTACTAAGGGATACTACACGCCCGCCGCGGCGCGCGGGCAGATAGCCTCCTAGTATCCTGGCCGCGCCGCCGGTCGCTTCGGGGTGAAGCGGCCGGGCCTGGGCAATGATTCTACTTTATAGAAAGACTTTGACTGGGTACTTTAGACACGACGGCGCGAGCGGGTTTCCTTGAACCGGCGACGCAGCAAATCAGGGCCGCCGTCCTCCAACTCAATATTGTAAATCCCTGGAGGACGGTATGTCCCAAATCTTGCGGCTTGAGAACACCCGGGCTCTGCGTCGCCTTGCAGCAGACATTTCGGCCGAGCACGACGCCGCGCGCGCGGCGGCTGAAAAAGCGGCGGGGCACGCGATACGATGCGGTGAACTGTTACTACAGGCCAAGGAAAAAGTGCCTCATGGGCAATGGCTGAAATGGGTCGATGAAAATTGCGGGCTCGGGACTCGCATGATCCAAGCGTATATGCGGCTCGCCAAATATGCTCACCGTCGTCGGCTCGAACTTTACGATTTGTCAGTGCGCGAGGCGCTAGAGGTCGTCGCGGAAACGGAGCGGCTTGCGAAAATCGAGCAGGCTATTTCGAGGATAAAATTCGAGCCCGAAGAAGCTCCGCAAACGCCGTCCAGGCCGAGACTGATCCCCGTAACAAGCGAAGGCTCGAATGCGCAACGCGCTTCGCATTTACCAGTCAGAAAACCGCCATCCGCTGGGTTGTCTGTTCCCTCCCGGTATGAGCGGGCGCAAGAGGCATTCCGGGCCCTGTTGTCGGAGGAAAAGGTCAAGTTTGTAGCCTGGGCTATTAAAGAGGCCGGTCTGAAACCCTAACTCGGCGCAACGCCCCCAACCCGCTCGCGCCGTACTGCCCACCCCGGTCCCGACCGGCGGGGTCTTTCTCTGTCACGGGCCAGCGACGAGGACCCAGGGTCCTCATCACCGGCCCGCTGGAGCTGCATCCTGGATGGCAGGCGGCGGCCCGGCCCTGCCGGACAAGGGCGCTGTGTGGGCTTCTCAGGACTCTGTAGGCCGGTTCCAGGCGAGCGCCCAAGAGCTTCTCGACCGCCTTGGAAGGGGCCGGAAGCGGAACAGTCTGTAACCGGCCGGCGCTGGCAAGGACGAGGCCGTTCTTAGGCTCGAAATCGCTCCCGCCAGGTGACTTTCTGGTGACTTGAACGATCAAGGGGCCAGATCAACCGCGATCTAACCCCTTGATATGAAATGGCTCCGCGGGCAGGACTCGAACCTGCGACCCGGTGGTTAACAGCCACCTGCTCTACCAACTGAGCTACCGCGGATCAGGCTCGCCCGTCCGCCATGGCGAAGCCTCGGCGAAGGGGGAGGGCCGCACGCCCCGGCCCGACAGGGCGCGGGTTATAACAGGTCCGCCCTTGGCCCGCAATTGCCACGGCCGGCGGCCGGTTTTCGGTTCGGCGGGGCGGCCTCACATACCCGTCACGGCGGCCAGAAGGCACTGCGCTACCGGCAGGTAATCCGAGTTCGGCATGTGAAAGTACCGTAGGAACTGGGCAGTCGTCATGTCGCCGGCAAGCCAGTACTCGAGGAAAATGCGGCTCACCGGATGCAGGCGGTCGGGCAAGCACGCCACAATCTCGGGTGAGAGCGTCGAGAGGGGCATGGGGCCGTCCTTTCGCGCGGGGAAGTGAGGCTTTCAGGCTCGGCCGCCGGGGTAAACGAAAGGTTAACACGCCCCGCGCGCGGCCGTCACTGCAGGGATTCGCTGCCCGGCGCGGTCGGCTTCTTGACCATGCCGCCGGCCGCGTCGTCGAGATGCTCGGCGAGTGCCGCCTCGAGGCTTTCCCGGTCCGCCAGGCCGGAGTCCAGCAGCGAGGCGGCGGCCGTGAGCACGGTGGCCAGGCCGAGCTGGCCTTCCTTGAGGCCGTGCTGGCTCTCCCACGCCGCCAGGGCGGGGATCACCACGTCATAGGCGAGATCGAAGGCGCGGCAGGCGGCGCAGTCCTCGTCGCCCGTGTGCTCGATCAACTCCTGTGCTTTCGCCATGGCCAACCTCCACCGGCATCGAGCGGTTCCGGTAGCACC
>DATIPL010000261.1:0-3825 GCA_035471965.1 Gammaproteobacteria bacterium | reverse complement strand
GTCGTCGCGCTGGTCTGGCGCGGCTCCATATCCTGCATCAGCGCGTCTGTAACCGGAGCGGATAGCAGCTCACCGAGTGAGGCCGCGTCGTCATCGGCTAGAGTCACCGGCCAGGACTCGTCCTGCAGTGTTTCCAGCAGGTCGCGACACGCCGGCTCCCCGCCCAGATCGTGGAGATAGGTGTAAACCCGGGCAATCCACACCGAAAGTATCTGTCGAGAGGACCCTTCCAGCGCAGCATCACGACGGCAGAATGCGTCGATGTTTTCATTCAGCAGCCTGCAGGCTCGGCCAAGGCCTTCGAGGCCTCCCACATCCGCCGCCATACCGAGTCGCTCTATCTGTTCGCCGTAATGTTTCAGCGCGTCGGCGCGCGCTTCGGCAGAGGATTCCGAGCTGCAGGCTACGGTGAGCGCTTCAGCCAGGGATCCCCGTATCGCATCGAGTTCGCCGACCAGGAGCTCGACCATTTCGCGCACGGCCGGATTGAGCGTATCCACTGCGGCTGCCGCTGGAGCCGCGACGCGAGCTGTGCCGGGATCCTCTTCGTCCTCAGAGCTCTCATCCACCCCGGACGGCGCCGACGCGACGGCGGCGTCGGCTGCATCGACGGCAAGCGATTCCTTCTCGGCCGTTGCGTCAGAGGCGGATTCCGACGCCGACGCCTCGAGAAAGCTTTGCATCATCCTGGCATCGTCGTCTCCGATGGGATGAATCCAGCGCGGATCCTGGAGGTGGGCAATCAGCAGGGTTCCGGTTTCCACGTCCTGGGGAAACTCGCAGAATGCCGCCGCCAGAGTCGGCCAGCATTGGAGCAAATCGCGGTGCGCTTCCTCAGGCCGTTCGAAATTCTCACTCAGGTCCTGCACCAGGGACTTGAGCAGAACACAGACGTCGTGAAACAACGGGTTGGAAAACCCGGCGGCTGCCTGCTCTATGTGCGCGATGTGTAACCGATAAACATCCCAGGTCTCAGCATCGCCCCACTGCGACGCGCACTGGGTTAGCGCGTCGAGGAGAGCGACGTTCCGGACGCCCCCTTCACCAGGGCGGATCGAGGCGACGAAGGGATCAGGCATTTATCGCGGCCACCTTCTTTTCCGGAAACACGGAGATGCCCTCCCGGCTATGAGTTCCGGTCCGCTCGTTCCGTTTCGCCACTTGCTCGGGAAGGGTGAACACGTTCACCGCCTGGAGCAGTTTTTCCGAGTAGCGAACGAGGTTGTCCGTATACTTGGTCTGCTCTTTGAGCTTGGCGTTCGTTTCACGGGAGCTTTTCTGAATGCCCTGGGCCCGGGTCCGCAGCTCGTTGCTGGCTCTTGCCTGCTGTACCGAGCGTTTGGCGATCTGCTGCACCATTGCAACCAGCTCGGCGGTGGACTGCTGCGTAGATTGCATTTCAGTGCCCGCCCGCTCGGCAAGCCGGCTGCCCTCGACCACCTGGCTGATGGCGTCGTTCATGGTGGTGACCGTGTCGTTGGTTTCCACCTGGATATTATTCACCAGACTGGCGATCTCATTGGTCGCGTTACGCGCGTTTTCCGCCAGGCGCTGAACCTCGTCCGCGACCACGGCAAAGCCGCGGCCGGCCTCACCGGCCGAGGCCGCGTGCATGGATGCGTTGAGCGCGAGGATGTGGGTACGTTCCGCAATGCTGTTAATCAGGTTGACGGCGCCACTGATCTCCTGGGAGCGCTCGCCGAGCCGTTTGATACGTTTTTCCGTCTCTCGGATGGTGTTGCGGATAGCGTTGATGCCGTTGACCGTGTCGGACACTGTGCCGTGGGCGCTCTCGGTGGACTTGATGGCCTTGTCCGCGGCATCGTTGCAGGCCTGGGCCAGCTTGGCAATCCGGATCATCGAATCCGAAGCGGCGGCGAGCTCGGCGGCGGTCTTCTCCACTTCCTGCTGCTCGAGGGTGGCGGCGGAAATGACGTTGTCGGAGCGAAGTTTCACCTCTTCCGATACTTTGGCCACGCCGACGGAGATATTCAGCACGCCTTTCAGCACCTTTGCCGTCTCGTCGGTGAGCAGATTGAGCGAGTCGGCCACTGGGCCGGTCACGTCCTCAGTGACCGGTACCCGGGCGGTGAGATCTCTCTGACTCAGCTTGTACACGGCCTGGAGCAGGCCCATGACCGAGTTGTTGAGACGCTCGTTTTCCTCCTGGACTTTTGCCAGGTTGGCAACGCGCTCGTCGAGCATTTTGTCGAACTCGGCTCCGAGTGTCGCGAGCTCGTCGCCTTCCTTCATTCCCGTACGCGCGGTCAACTCACCCTGGGACACCTTCTGCACCGTATCGGAAACCTGGCGGACCGGTGCTGCGATCGAGTAGTAGGTCGCAACACCAAGCAGCATGGCAATGATCAGGCCGCCGAGCAGCGCCGCAACGGTGATTTTCAAGAATTGCTGGTGTGCGATATGGGACTCGGCGAGCAGCGCGTTGGACTCGATCTGGTCGAGTGCGGTGCTGGCGACGATGGCGTCAAGGAAAGGATCGGTCAGCGCCGGCAGATCGTTACTCACGAAAAGATTCAACCGGCTGCGGTCCTGGGATTCCAGAATCGGTTTCAGTTCGCTGAACATTTCGTTGAGATCGGCGAAGTACGGCTGAATGACGTCGTAAACGAGCTCTATGTCTTCCGTGCTCAGACCGGATATGTAGTTGGTCCAGGCCGCCCTGAAGTCACGTTCACCACGACTTACGAGGTTGCGGGCGTCATCCCACGTGGTGGTCCCCTGGTTGACCTTGTAAATCTCGTCCATGACGTCGTTACGGAAAGTTTCCGCCAGCTGCACCAGGTTCGAGCTTCCCTCGACCTTGGCGGATACCTGGTCCCCGGTGTTGCTGGAGTTGATCTGCATAAGCAGGGCGATGACGCCGATACCGAGCAGAACAACGCCCTGCACGGCGATCAGCAACAGCAGTCGGGCGCCGATCCGGAGTCCGCCGAATGACAGTAGCTTGTTCATGGTTGTCTCCTGAGAATCCTCGTCTTCGATGACGGCTCGATGGAACTCATGACCCGTCGATCATCAATTCTGCATTACACGCTGCCAGTCGTTGCGCGCCATGTTTCTGTAGCCGCCCCTGTCCAGATAGGTAAGGGCGACAAAATCCGACGCCTGATTGTCGTCGGTAAAATCGAGCTGGAGCCCTCCGAATTCGAAGGTGCGCCCGCGGACTGCTTTGAGAAAGTTTTCGCGCGTCAACGGACCCTGTATCTGCTCCAGCGCCGCAACGAACAGCCTGCCGACGATATAGCCCTCCAGAGACACGTAACCGAGCTGGTTGCCGAGCGCCTGGCGTGCCTCCCGCACGATTGGCAGATCGGAGTCGAGCGTCGGCACGACCTGGGTCATGATGACGCCGTCGCTCACTCCGAATTGCTTGAGCTCCTCACGAAAGTTGTCGGCTCCGGTAAACGAGACCGCGCTGATGATCCAGTTCTCTCCCTTGTTGCGCGCGTAGGCGGCAAAACGGGCGATGTTGGCGTACGCCCCTACGGTGACGATGAGCCGGCACTTTGCACCGGAGGACTCTTCCCACGCCTTGAGAGAACGGTATCCGTCACGGGCGTAAAGCGTATTTCGCTTGTAGACGCCGACCGGGCCCATGTTGTTACGCGGCGGGTTTTCTCCCTCCATGTTCACCATCTCGTCGAGGATCTTTATCACTTCTTCGGTGCCGCCCCGCGCGGCGAGCGCGCGCTGAATCCCGGTAACGCCGGCCATGCCGTATGCGTCGTTCTGTACGTAGGCGCAAACGCCGGCGGGTGAAATGCCCGCGCCGATGGCCGCTTGAATCACGCTGGCGGTTTCCTG
>DATIPL010000260.1:0-2370 GCA_035471965.1 Gammaproteobacteria bacterium | reverse complement strand
TCGTGAGATTTTCCGCCGTGATTCTCATACGGCACTCGACTCGGCGAGCGGCAGGATTTCAGCACAGGATAATCCATTCATGATATCGCCAGCTCAACGCATGTCGTTGCTCGGCACCGAAACGGCCTTCGAGGTGCTGGCCCGGGCGGAAGCGCTGGCCCGCCAGGGCAGGGACATCATCAATCTGGGCATCGGTCAACCCGACTTCAAGACGCCGCCCCACATCGTCGAAGCCGCGATCAAGGCGCTGAACGACGGCCACCATGGCTACACCCCCGCTCCGGGTATACCCGCGCTTCGCGAAGCGGTGTCCGCGGATCTTCTGCGTCACCGCGGCATGGTTGTGGACCCCGGGCGGGTCGTGGTCGTTCCCGGCGGAAAAGTCACCATGTTCTTCGCCATCATGATGTTCGGCGAGCCCGGGACCGAAATTCTGTACCCCAATCCAGGGTTTCCCATATATGAGTCGGTCATTCGTTTCAGCGGTGCCACGCCGGTGCCGGTGCCGCTGCTCGAAGAGAAAGATTTCTGCTTCGACGCGGAGTCGGTGCTGGCGCAGATCACCCCGCGGACGCGTTTGCTGATCCTGAACTCTCCGGCCAATCCGACCGGTGGTGCAGTTCCGCGCGCAGAGATCGATATCCTGACTGCCGGGCTTATGAATCACCCGCATGTTGCGGTATTGAGCGATGAGATTTACTCGCGCATGACTTATGACGGAAAAGAGCACGTTTCCCTGCTCTCTTATCCCGAGCTCGAGGATCGCCTGATCCTGCTGGACGGGTGGAGCAAGACCTACGCCATGACCGGCTGGCGCATGGGCTACGGGATCTGGCCCGCTTCGCTTGTGGAAGGCGCGACGCGGCTTGCCGTCAACTGCCACTCCTGCGTCAATGCAGCGGCGCAGCACGCCGGCATCGCCGCTCTTGAGGGCCCACAGGACAGCGTCAAAGATATGGTTGCGGCATTCGACCAGCGACGGCGCGTCATTGTCGACGGGCTCAACCAGATCTCCGGCTTCAGCTGCCGTAAACCCGGTGGCGCCTTCTACGCCTTCCCGAACATAAAGCGGACGGGGCTGGACTCGGCGGCGCTTCAACAGCGGATCCTCGACGAAGCAGGGGTGGCGACCATCTCGGGTACCAGTTTCGGAGCCTTCGGCGAAGGTTATCTGCGCTTTTCCTACGCAAACAGCACGAAGAACATCACCCGGGCGCTGGAGCGTATCGGTGAGCTCTTGTCACAAGCCGTTGCCTGAGCTGATTCGACCCGGCTGCGGGTTCCGTCAATCGTCCTTTGGACCAACGTGTCTCATGCGCTGACAAACTCCAGGCCGAAGCTCCGGCTTGTCGAAGCAAAGGGCAGTTCTTATGAGATCGGCCTTGCTTTGGGCCGCGCCGGGGCTCGCGCGCTGCATGACGAGGTGCCGCGGATCGGCCGCTTCCGCGCGCTGAAAAGCAATGCAGACGCGCTGCGGCGCACGCTGGATCGTCTGGAAGAGGCGGCGCGCGACGGCTTCCCGACCATCATGCGGGAGGTGGACGGCATCGCGGCCGGTTCAGGTATGGACTTTCGAGACCTCTGGCTCTGGAACTGCCGCGGGGATTTTGCCGGCGGCGGCGACCAGACCGGGGACACTCTCGCGGGCTGTACCACGGTTCTGCTCCCGGGCACGGACGGCCGACCCGCCATCATCGGCCACAACGAAGACGACCAGGCCGAGCTTGACGGGAGTTGCTTCCTCGCCAGGGTGATGCCCGACGACGGCCCTGCATTCCTGAGCTTCTATTCCCCGGGGCTGCTTCCTGGACACACTTTCGCAGTGAATGACGCCGGACTCGTACAGACCATCAACCACATCAGGCCCTACGATCAGCGCCCCGGCGTCCCGCGCCACGTCATTGCCCGCGCGGTGCTCGCGCAAACCTCACTGCGGAGCGCCATGGCGCTGTTGAAACGGGAAGACCGCGCCAGCGGATTTCATCACAACCTGGGCATATGCGGTGAGCAGAAGCTGTTGTCGGTCGAGGCGCCGGCCAGCGGCTGCGTGGCGGAAGAGGTTCACACGCGGCCCCGGGTGCATACCAACCATCTCATCTATGGCCCGTTTGCCGACATGGAGCAGGAACTCACCGGATCCTCCCGTCATCGGCTGCAGCGCGCCCGGGCGCTCATCGGCGAAGGCGTTCTGTCCGCTCGGGATCCGCTTGGGATTCTTCGGGACACGGGTGGAAATGGCATGCCCATATACCGCAAAGGACACTATCCGGGAGACGCCGGGTATACCCTCGCCAGCGTGGTATTCGAGATAGGGGCCGCCGGCGTCGACTGGCGCGTCCATACCGGCTCCGCCGGCGAAGCGGAGCGGCG
>DATIPL010000259.1:0-17411 GCA_035471965.1 Gammaproteobacteria bacterium | reverse complement strand
CGTTCTGGCCGAAAAGGCGATAAACGTCGAGATACAGAGCGTATCCGCCGAAGATTCGGTCGAGGACCTCAAGGACCTGAACCCTTACGGGTCGATTCTTACGCTCGTAGATCGTGAGCTGGTGCTCTACGAGCCCCAGATCATCATGGAATACCTCGATGAGCGTTTTCCTCATCCGCCGCTCATGCCGGTTGACCCCGTAGCGAGAGCGAACAACAGGCTTTTCCGATACAGGATCCAGCGTGACATTTATGAGCTGGTGTCGCAGATCGAGAGTGACGGCAGGCAGTCGGATTCGGCCAGAAGAAGCCTGCGCGATCACTTGACTTCCATTGCGCCGATGTTTGGTCAAAAGAAGTTTTTCATGTCCGACGACTACTCGCTCGTCGACTGTTATCTGGCGCCGGTGCTATGGCGCCTGTCGCACTATCGAATAAAACTGCCCGCCCAGGCGAAACCGCTGTACAGATTCGCCGAGCGCATATTCGAGCGGGAGGCCTTCGAGGCCAGCCTTTCCGAGGCCGAGCGCGAAATGCGAGAACCTTGACGAACAGGTCGCCGCCACGAGAGAAGGCTGCGTACCGTATATAAGAGGAAACCGCGAAGTAATTCTTCCGAGTTTTGCCTTGGCCTCGTCATCCGAAATTACCATGACCCCGAGCCGGCCCTACTTGATACGGGCCGTGCACGAATGGATCGTCGATAACGCGCTGACTCCTCAGATCGTCGTCGACGCGGAGTTCGAGGGCGTGCAGGTTCCACATCAGTATGTTTCCGATGGGCGGATTGTGCTGAATATTTCTGAACGTGCAGTGCGTAGCCTGCTTATCGGTAACGAGAGAATTGAGTTCGGCGCGCGGTTCGGAGGCGTGGTTTTTCAGGTTTCTGTTCCCGTCGCCGCGGTGCAGGCGGTGATCGCGCGGGAGAACGGCGCCGGAATGTCGTTTCCCGAGGAGTCACCCGAACCGGAGCCCCCGGATGGGGATACGGACGATTCCAAGTCAGCGGGCCGGCCGGCCCTGCGAATCGTCAAATAAGCCTCTTCGTAGAGGCGTCGGCCGGAGCCGCCCGCTGAAGCACGATACGAGGTTCCGGCGGCCTTGGCTTCGGTCTAATGTTCGAGATAGCTTGTGATACCGGGCAAATGAACGGCATCGATTCGGTCACCGGTGAGAATCACGCTGCCGAGAGAACGGCTTTGGCCCTCGGTGCTGAATTCGAACTCGTAAACGCGATGGAGCTTCAATCCCCGGACCGGATCCCGCCGTACGCGCAGACGGGTGAGCGCCACCGTATCGTCGAGAAACTGCACCTGATGTCGCGAACAGAGATTGCGGCAGAACGAGATCGCGCGCTCCCGCGCCCGCATGCTGTCGCGCCATGCCAGGTAGACTGCTCCGACCAGGAGCAGCCCGAAGAGGATACCGTTCAACTCCATCGCATATCGAAGTCCGGTACAAAGCCACTTTCCACGCAACGACCTATGGGGCCAAGGTTGGCATGATCAGCGTACAGGTCGGAGATATTACGCGTCTCGAGGTGGATGCGATTGTCAACGCCGCCAACACCAGTCTTCTTGGCGGGGGTGGCGTGGACGGAGCGATCCACCGGGCGGCGGGACCCGGTCTGCGCGATGAGTGCGCGGGTCTGGGCGGCTGCCCCACCGGCGAGGCGCGAATTACCGGCGGGCACGCGCTGCCGGCAAAGTACGTCATTCACGCCGTGGGACCCGTCTGGTCCGGCGGAGAGCGTGGAGAGCGCGAGCTTCTGGAAGGCTGTTACCGGCACTGCCTGGAACTCGCGCTGGAGAAGTCCGTGCGAACCATCGCTTTCCCCGCAATCAGCACCGGAGCCTACGGATTCCCCAAAACGGAAGCCGCGCGCATCGCGCTCACGACCATGCGCGCCTATGAGGCATCATTCACGGCAATTATCGCGTGCTGTTTCAGCGAGGAGGACGCGGAAATTTACCGCCTTACCCTGCAAGAGATCGAAGGCGGTTAAGACAAGACGTTTTTCAATCAGCGCCTCGCTTCAGGCGTCGATATATTCGAAAATCCTCACCACCCGCTGCACTCCGCCCACGCGTCGCGCGACCTCGGTGGCGGCGTCGGCTTCGGTCTGCGTCACCAGGCCCATGAGATAAACCACGCCGTTCTCCGTGACGACCTTGATTCGCGTGGCGTCGACGTTATCGCTGTTGAGGAGCGCAGTCTTCACTTTTCCGGTAATCAGGGTGTCCCCCGATCGCGACAGCACCGAACTCGGGGCAGCCACGGCGACCTCGTTGTGGACCTTGCGAACTTTCTGCAGGTTGGCCACGGCTTGGGCGGCCCGCTGGCGCAGCGCCTCGCTCGGCGATTCTCCGGTCAGAAGCACGATGTTGTTGAAGCTGGTGACGTTGATGTGAGAATAATCCCACAGCTCCTCGTCCTTCTGCAGCGCACCAACCGCCTTGAGCTCGATGAGTCCGTCGTCGACAAAGGTCCCGGCGGTGCGGCGGTCGTAGGCAACGGCGGCGCCGGTGACCGCGCCGGCGCCTACGGCCGCGGCGCAGCCTCCAAGCAGCGCCGCTTGTGCGGCGATGATCGTGCTGAGCAGCAGTTTTCTAGTGATCGACATTCAATCAGTCTCCGTTTCAAAAGCCTTATCGATGAAATCGCAAAGGCAATGAATGATCAACAAATGAACTTCCTGAATTCGGGCGGTGGAGTCGGAGGGAACCCGCAGCTCGATATCCGTGGGTTGAATAGCGGCTGCCGCGCCGCCTCCGTCCTTACCGTCCATTAACACTACCCGCATTCCCTTCTCATGAGCTGCATGAATTGCACTCGTGACGTTCGGCGACGCTCCACTCGTTGTGATGGCCAAAAGAACGTCTCCCGGCGCACCCAGCGCCTCGACCTGCCTGGAGAAAATTCTATCGTAGCTGACGTCGTTGGCGATGGAAGTCAGCGTCGAGGAATCCGTGGTCAACGCGACCGCGGGGAGTGCTTTTCTTTCGGTTTCGAAACGATTGATAAGTTCCGCGGCGAAGTGCTGCGCATCCGCGGCGGACCCGCCGTTGCCGCAACTCAGAATCTTGCGGCCGCCCCCTAGCGCATCGGCGATAAGTGCCGCCGCGTTGGCCACCGCGGGCGCGAGCTCGGAACAAGCGCGCCTCTTGGTCTCCACGGAATCATCGAAGATCGCAGAAATCCGTGCGACCGCCCGCGGCATTTCGTTCACGCCCGTATTGCCCGCCAATGAAGGTTCGCTGGCGTCATCCCGCATCGAAGGCGTCCGGTATCCATTCGACGTCGTATCTGTGCATGTCGTCACTCACGGCAATCACGTCGAATCGGCACGGCGGATGCGCGTGATCGTCCGTATGCTGCAGGTAATGCATGGCCGTTGCGATCACCCGTTTCTGTTTGCGAGCCGTGATTGATTCGGCGCCGTTGCCGAAGTCGGAGTTGTTGCGATAGCGCACTTCCACGAAAACTATGGTGTCACCGTCACGCATGATGAGATCGATTTCCCCGCCTCGGAAATTGTAGTTCTCATGCATGGGTTCGAGACCCCGGGCTCTCAGAAAATCCCGCGCGACGCGTTCCGCCCAGCGGCCGCGGGCTCGAGTATCCTTCTTCGTTTCCACCCTCATTGCGCCGGAGGCGGCTGGCTGAGCAGCCGCGGCACGCCGCCTTCGAACTTCGCCCAAAGAAGTCGCCGCTCGATGCGGTTCTGTCCGTCCACTGAAAGCGCGCCCGTGGCCCCCGCATACTCGACATAGCGGCGCTCCTTGAGCGTCTTCAGGCGCGGCACCAGCCCATAAGCGTCTGCGCCGAAAGCGTAGAGTCGAAGATATGCCGGCAGCGAGCTGGGCCAGGCGTTGACCACCTGTTCCCGGATCGCAGAGGCATGTTCCGGGGCGACGGTCCAGGGCATGTCGGGAAACATCACTCCATCCTGGTCCATGTCCGCGTCCGCATTCGGCATCCCGGCGTAGACGTGAGAGGTGGCATAAACCGGGACGTCCTCGGCGTGGTGGAATTTCAACAGCGGTCGGAGCTGACGAGCCTGCACCGGGAACGCGGCCATGAACAGGAAATCCAGATCCTGGCGGCGGCGGGGCTCGAATTCGACCTTCTCACCGATGATCCGACTGAGCGATCTTCTGCGCGCCTCGCTGGCGTCGATTTTCAGCAGCGCCGAGATGGGAGCGGAAAAGTCGGCTGCGTCGCTGGTGAAGCGACGAACATCCAGAACCACTCCCCCGATGCGCTCCCATTCGGCGACGAAAGCCTCGGCGACGCGGCTGCCCCAGTCTCCCTCTGGAGCGATTACGGCTGCCTTGGAGTGGCCGTCGAACCAGGCGCGCTTCGCCGCCATTCGAGCCTCGTCCTCCGGCGACAGAGCAAACTGGTAGAGCAGCTCCGGGCGATCGCGGGCCGGCGGCGGCGCGCTGTGGGTGATGACGCCTCCGGTGGCGAAAGGATCGTCCGCCTCCCCTGGCGTGCGAGCCTCCGCGGTGGCGTAATTCAGGGCCAGCGTCGGCACCGGCAGCGCGTCCGCGGAGGCGATAGCATCGACTGCCGAGCGTTCCAGGGGGCCGACGATGAACTCGGCGCCCGAACCTACCGCCGCCTGATAAGGCGACCAGACGTCTTCGCTGCGCATGGTCCGCACGCTCACTTCGGGCCGGCGCGGATTATCCGCGTCGTCGTACCAGGCGGCGAGAAACCCATCGCGGACAGCGGCAGCCGCCGTCGCGAACGGCCCCTCCAGCGGAAGCAGCAGCACGACTTTCGACGGCGGCGCCGCGCCCGAGCGGGCGAGCTCGATCAACGATGGCACGATCTCGGGGTTGGCCGGATGTCCGGGATACAAGGCGCGCCAGCGGCCGATCTCGCGCACCAGCGCGTCGGGCTGCATCAGGAGCTCGGACGCGATGACGCCGAGCTCGAGCCAACCGCTCATGACATCCGGTACGCTGGGCATCGCGGACCGCAGCTCCGCCGGGAACATGCGTGAAACCGAGCCCCACAGCCTGCGGCGGTTATCCGCCACGGCTTCCGGGTCGGTCAAAGAGCGTTCCAGCTGAATTCGTTCACTGACCGCTGCCAGATACTGTTCGCTCTGGTGCAGCGCCCGGGCGCGAAGATCCGCCACTCGCAGACCGATTTCGGCGGGCTCTGCCGAGGTCAGCTCCGGGGGGAGCAGGCCGAGCGCGTCGAAGGGACGCTGCTCCACCAGAGCGATCTCGGCGCGCATCAGGGTCAGCCGGTGTCCAATCTCCGGCGTCAGCTCCTCCGGCAGTTCCTCGGCCAGCAAGTCCTTGGCCGCGTTAACGTCGCCTTCTTCCAGGTAAGCGGTGGCCGCCTGGAGCACGTACTGGTGATTTTCAGGCGGGGCGGATGCTCTGGCCAGGCGCATGAATTCGACTGCGGCCTCCCGAAATCTCCCCTCCGATCGCAAAGCAGCAGCGCGTTGTTCCACCGCGGCGCGCTCTTCGGGGTCGAGAGCGCGAGGAACCATTTCGCAGCCCGCAACGATTATTACGAAGCCGAGAATGAGAAGGGTCGTGTTTTTGAATTTCATCGAATGGCGTAGTTCCGGCCTGATCGAGTGGCGCCGCGACGATTCGCACCGGTGCGGGTCGTGGACGCAGAACCCGGATTCTGAGGCAAAGCGATGTCGCGTTCCAGCCGCGGCGCGGCCCGTTAAAGCGCTGCGTGCTCGATTAAAGTTAGAATGCCGGAGTCGTTGCTGCACGCGCGCGTAGCAAGTTTATTTCCCTTGAATGCAGGCTGGCATGTCGAATTCGCCCGGTCGTCTTTTCATCGTCGCCACTCCCATAGGCAACCTGGGCGACATTTCCGGCCGGGCAGTGGAGGTGCTTCAATCCGTGGATCTCATTCTCGCCGAGGACACTCGTCACAGCGCCGGGCTCCTGAGTCATCTCGGCATCAGGACGAAGGTCAGCGCTTTTCACGAGCACAATGAAGCGAGGATGAAAGACGCCGTTATCGCCAAGCTCGGGACCGGACTCGACGCCGCCATCATCAGCGACGCGGGTACTCCGCTGATCAGTGATCCGGGATTCCAGCTGGTGCGTTCCGCCCACCAGCGCGGCATTCAGGTGATCCCGATTCCGGGACCCAGCGCCGTGCTGGCGGCGTTGAGCGCCTCCGGTCTGCCGACGGACCGTTTTCTCTTCGAAGGTTTCCTGCCGAGCCGGCGCGAGGCGCGCCGGCAGCGCCTGCGCGCGATTGCCCGCAGAAGGGAGACGCTGGTGATTCTGGAAAGCCCGCACCGCGTGCTGGCCGCGCTCGAGGACATGGTGGAGATTCTAGGCGATGCGCGCATGGCCACCATCGCCAAGGAACTTACCAAGATTTTCGAGACCATCCGAACGGATACCCTGTCAGCGCTGCACGCGTGGCTGGGCGAGCGCGAAGAGCGGCAGAGGGGCGAGTTCGTCATAGTCGTCGCCGCAGCCGAAGGCGCCGAAGCGGATCCGGAAGCCGAAGCGCATCGCGAACTGCTGCGGGCGTTAATGGGGGAGCTTCCGTTGAAAACAGCCGTGAGACTCGCCGCAAGGATCTCCGGGTCCAGCCGCAACCGGCTCTATGCGTTGGCGCTGGAGCTGAGCAGCGACGGCGAGCGCGGCGCTTGAGCCCGTTGCGGGCTGTCGATTCGGGCGAATCTGCACGGCTTCGGAGAGTTCCTGCTTGCACCCGGCAATTAGTGCGGACAGACTGGAAGCGCGGGAGTCGGCCAGACAGTCGCCGCGCCGTTAAAGCCCAAGGGCTCTAGCGGGGTGGAGGAAAGTCCGGGCTCCGCAGGGCAGGGTGCCAGGTAACGCCTGGGGGACGCGAGTCCACGGAAAGTGCCACAGAAAACATACCGCCCGCACCGCCCCTACGGTGGTGCGCGGTAAGGGTGAAAAGGTGCGGTAAGAGCGCACCGCGCCCCGCGTAAGCGGGGTGGCAGGGTAAACCCCACCCGGAGCAAGACCAAATAGGGGGGCGAGCCGCGCCAGAGCGCGGCGCGGCGCGGCCCGCGCCGGCCCCCGGGTAGGTCGCTGGAGGCGGGCGGTGACGCGCGCCCGAGATGAATGACTGTCCGCGACAGAACCCGGCTTACCGGTCGACTCCCGCATTCCGGCTCGTTGCGCCGGGATGCGGGTCCTTCCGAGCGATCATTCGGCGCGTCGGCGTCAAGGCTTCGGTTGCCCGTTCCAGAATCACACCCCGTCCCTGTCGCTCCCCCGTCAAGGGGGAGGGGACCCTGTCCGAACGGCGGGGTCGGAACCCGGGCGGAATTCCGGCGCCGCACCTCGAAGGCGCCGGTCTTCCGTTTCCAGCCACCGATCTTCGGGCCCTTGACTTTCGGGAAGCGCCCGGTCGCCCCGGCCGCAAGTGAGTGCCAACCCCTGATTGAGTCCGAACCGGCGCCTGAGTTGATAACTTACCTTAACTCCATCCGGTAACTAAATGATTGAGAGAATCTTCTCCTGATTCGCTTCCTTCCCGCCTTACCCATTGCGTCCGCTTTTGCCTCTAAGTGCCTGTCTCAAAAGCAAGAATTTGCCATTTTTCCGGTTCATTTTCTTGACATGAGCGAACAGCGCTCACCATAATCACTCTGGTGGGATAAAGTGGTAAAAAATGGATCAATCGGGTCCATTGGGGGGATGGGGTGTTTCGCGGGGAATATCCGCTCAGCCTGGATTCCAAGGGACGGCTCGCCGTGCCGAGTCGCTACCGGGAGCGGCTGTCCGAAATCTGCGGCGGCAAGCTGGTCGTCACCATCAGCCTGCTGGAGCGGTGTCTCGTCGCCTATCCCTTTCCCGACTGGCAACGCATTGAAGACGCGCTCAAGGGCCTGCCCGCCCTCGACGCTAAGGCCCAGGCATTGAGCCATCTGCTCATCGGCCATGCCAACGAGTGCGACATGGATGCTCACGGCCGTCTGCTGGTGCCGCCCACCCTGCGCGAATTCGCCGGCCTGAACAAACGCATCAAGATGGTCGGACAGGTGAGCAAGTTCGAGCTTTGGGACGACGACACCTGGAGCGCACGACGCGAAGAGCTCCTGAGCCAGGTGGATGCGCTCCAGGCGGAGCCGTCGGATGCCCTTCGTGGTCTGGTGCTGTAAGCAGGACAGGGGTGGAGGCCGGATCCCACCAGCCAGTAATGGTCCAAGCGGTCATGGATGCGCTGCGGCCTGCCGCCGACGGCGTCTACATCGACTGCACTTTCGGCAGAGGGGGCCACGCGCGCGCGCTTCTGTCGGCCCTGGGTCCTGCCGGACGGGTCATTGCCCTCGACCGGGATCCGGCGGCCATCGCCGCCGGCCGTGAGCTGGCCGCGGAGGACGCGCGGCTTAAATTGGTGCAGGCGAAATTCAGCAGCCTCGAGGCAGTGGCCTCGAGTCACGAGGTGTGCGGAAAAGTGAACGGAGTGCTTTTGGATCTCGGCGTTTCTTCACCGCAGCTCGAAGACGAAACGCGAGGTTTCAGTTTTCAGCAGGAGGGTCCGCTGGACATGCGTATGGATCCGGACAGCGGAATCAGCGCTGCGGAGTGGCTCGGGCGCGCCGGCGAACAGGAGATCGCGTCGGTGCTGTTTCGATTCGGCGAAGAGAGACACTCGCGGCGCATCGCGCGCGCAATCTGTGAAGCGCGACGCAAATCGCCTCTGCGCACGACGCGCCAGCTGGCGCAGCTTGTCGAGCGCGCGGTTCCGCGCGTACCGAGGAAGCGCCACGGAAGGCGTCTGTCGGAAAAGCATCCCGCGACGCGGGTGTTTCAGGCAGTTCGTATTTTCATCAATCGCGAGCTGGAAGAGCTCGAAGCAGGGCTCGAACAGTCGGTCACGGTGCTGACGGTGGGAGGAAGGCTGGTCACCATCAGTTTTCACTCGCTGGAGGACCGGATAGTGAAAAGATTCATGCGCGCGCACTCCAGATCCACTTCCGGGTACGCGCAGCATGCCGGCGGCGCCGGGCCGTTACTGGATATCGTCTCCAAGCCCGCACGTCCCGGAGACGATGAGATTCGCGTAAACCCGAGGGCACGCAGCGCGATAATGCGCGTCGCGGAGAAGCGGTCTTGAAACAGTCGATGGTTTTTCATGCGTTGCTGGCGTGTCTTTTATTGCTGTCCTCCGTTGCGCTGGTCTACGTGCAGCACCGTCACCGCGCGCTGTACGTGGAACTCCAGTCGCTGGAGCGCGAACGCGATTCGCTCGAAGTGGAGTGGGGCAAGCTCCAGCTCGAACAAAGCACCTGGGCGACTCACGAACGCATCGAATCCCTGGCGCGTAAGCGCCTGGGACTTCGCGTGCCGCCAATAAGCGAAACCGTGCTGGTTAGACCTTGAATACAGGCTTGATAACGCGCACCGAGAAACCCGTTGTCTGGCGGCGACTGACCGTCGTGGCCATGTTGCTGCTGGCTTTTTCCGGTTTGGTATGGCGCGCCATCGATCTGCAGCTCAATCACAAGGAGTTTCTGCAGACGGAGGGCAACGCGCGATATCTTCGTGTCATGAAGGTTCCCGCGCATCGTGGAAAGATTCTCGATCGCAACGGCTATCCGCTGGCGATCAGCACGCCGGTGGATTCGGTTTGGGCAAATCCCCACGAGCTTCGCCCCGGGGGGACGCGATTCAATCGTCTGGTCAAGCTGCTGGGTCTTGACGGCCGTCAGCTCCGGCGAGAGCTCAAAGCGCGCAAGGATCGCGAGTTCGTGTTCTTGAAGCGTCAGCTGGATCCCGCCTTGGCGCAGCGGGTGATGGCACTCGGCATCGATGGGATATACCTGCAGCGCGAATACCGCCGCTACTACCCCCTGGGTGAAGTGGCGGCCCACGTGGTTGGATTTACCAATGTCGACGACCTCGGCCAGGAGGGTATCGAGCTGGCATTCGAGGATCTCCTCGGAGGCACCAGCGGAAGCAAGCGCGTTCTGCGCGATCGAACCGGGCAGACCGTCGCGGACGTAGAGCCAATCCGTTCGCCTAAAGCCGGGCGGGATCTGGTGCTGAGTCTCGACAAGCGCATTCAATATCTCGCCTACCGCTCTTTGCTCGCGGCGGTCAAGCACAACCGGGCGCGAGCCGGCTCGGCGGTCGTGCTGGACGCGTTAAGCGGAGAAGTGCTGGCGATGGTGAACCAGCCGTCTTACAACCCGAACAATCGCCCCGACCGCGTCGGCAGCCGGTTCAGAAATCGGGCGATTACGGACGTATTCGAGCCGGGCTCCACCGCAAAGCCGTTCACTATTGCCGCCGCACTCGGATCCGGACGTTTCGACACCGATTCACTCGTGGACACTGCCCCCGGCTATTTGAAGGTCGGAAAGTATCTGGTCAAGGACATTCGAAATCACGGCAAGATCGATCTCGGCACGATCGTGCAAAAGTCGAGCAACGTCGGTGCGAGTAAGATCGCGCTGGCCTTGCCGCCCGAGGAGCTCTGGCAGACGTTTTCACGGTTTGGCTTCGGTCAGGAAAGCGGCGCGGGATTTCCCGGAGAGGCCGCGGGCGTGCTCAACCATTATTTCGAGTGGGGGGACGTGCACAAGGCGACGCTTTCTTACGGTTACGGGATCTCCGTGACCGCGCTTCAGCTCGCCCGGGCTTATGCCGCCATTGCCAATAACGGCCGCTTGCCGCGGGTGACCTTCAGGGCTGTAAACGGCACTGCGCAGGCAACTTCAATCATCTCCGAGGAGGTGTCCTTGAAGCTGCGGCGCATGCTTGAAATGGTGGTGACCTCCGGCGGCACAGGCACGCGCGCCCAGCTCGACGGGTATCGCGTCGCCGGGAAAACCGGAACCGTGCGCAAGGTCACGCCCAGCGGCTACAGCGAAGACCGTTATGTCGCGCTGTTTGCGGGCATGGCGCCCATGTCGTCGCCCAGAATCGTAACCGTGGTGGTTATCGACGAGCCTGCGGCCGGAGATTATTACGGTGGTCAGGTGGCGGCCCCGGCGTTCGCCGAAATCACGCAGGGTGCGCTGCGCCTGCTGGGCGTCGCACCTGATGATCGCAGCCTGCCGCTGCGCCAGGCGACGGCCACGGTTCCTTCAAGATCCGTCATGGAGAGAATCCAGTCGGCGCTTGCGCAAATGACTTTGCCGCGCGATCGGCGCGCGCCGGAGACGACGCGATGATGTCGTCGACCGCAGATCATTCCGCGCCGCGGCTGGGCGACCTGCTCGCCCCCTTCGTCGCCCTGGATGATGCCGTCGACCGGGAGATCTCCGCCGTGTCCGTGGACAGTCGCCAGGTTGAGCCGGGCGCGGTCTTTTTCGCCCGCCGCGGCCTGACCCATGACGCAGGCGGATTCGTCGGCGACGCCGTTCGAGCCGGCGCCGTCGCGACGGTGCGCGAGGGCGATACCCGCGTCAGCATCGGCGACAGGGGGGTGGTCGAGATCTTCGTGCCGGATCTGGCGGCCTGTGCCGGCGAGGCCGCTCACCGATTCTATGGGCGCCCTTCGGAATCAATGCGGGTTATCGGCGTTACCGGCACCAACGGTAAGACCTCCGTGAGTCACTTTGTCGCTCACGGATTGAGCCGCGGTCGGTCCTCGGACAGCGCGCCGGCAGGCCTCATCGGCACGCTCGGGTACGGACTGCCCGGCAGGCTGGATGCGGGGATGCTCACCACCCCCGACGTAGTCCATCTTCACCGGCTGCTGTCGGAGCTGCGCGCGAAAGGTGCCGATCACGTCGTGATGGAGGTTTCCTCCCACGCGCTTTCGCAGAAGCGGGTGGAAGGCGTCCGCTTCGACACGGCCGTGTTCACCAACCTGAGTCGCGACCACCTGGACTTCCACGGAGACATGGAAACATACGGCGCGGCAAAGGCGCGGTTGTTCATGAGCCGCGAACTGCGAAGCGCGGTGGTGAACGTGGACGACGCGTTCGGGATCGAAATCCTGAACGCAGTTCCGCCGGGCATCCGCGTCGCCGCATATTCCATGGACTCGGCGCATATGCCCGTTCTGGCGCGAAATCCGCAATGCGTTCTGCGCGGAAAGCTCGAGCGCGTGGATGCGGACGGTATCCGGCTCGCGATCCAATCGGACCGGGGAGAAGGCGAGCTGTCGGCGCCCCTGCTCGGTCGTTTCAACGCCCACAACCTGCTCGCCGCTTTGGGCGTGCTGCTGGAGCAGGGGGTCGCCTTCGAGCGCGCCCTCGCATCTCTGAGCGACCTGCCTTCGGTCCCGGGGAGAATGCAGCGTTTTGGCAGCGGCCCGGGCCAGCCGCTCATCGTCGTCGACTACGCCCATACGCCGGGGGCGCTGGATGCCGCGCTTCGGGCCCTGCGCGAGCACTGCGGTGGTCGCCTTTGGTGCGTATTCGGATGTGGCGGAGATCGCGATGAAGGCAAACGCGCGCAAATGGGAGCGGTGGCGGAGTCTCTCGCCGATGTGATCGTGCTCACCGATGACAACCCGCGAAACGAAGACGGTGAAAGCATTGTCCACGGAATACTCGAGGGCCTGAATCAGGCAAAAGAAAATAAAGAGCGTGTGTTCGTCCAGCGCGATCGCGCTGTCGCCATCCAGTTCGCCGTCCTGAGCGCCGAGACGGACGACATCGTGCTGGTGGCGGGGAAGGGTCACGAGACCTACCAGGAAGTTCTCGGCGTGCGCCGGCCATTCAGCGATGCGGCGGCGGTCAGGGCCGCGCTCGAAGCGAAGGCGTCGTGATCAGTCTCGGTCTCATGGAAACCGCCGGATTTCTCGACGCGACGCTTCGCGGGAACGATGCGCGTTACGTGGGTGTGAGCACTGATTCCAGAAACGTTCTTCCGGGCAGCCTCTTCGTCGCCATCGAGGGAGAGCGTTTCGACGGTCATGATTTCGTCGATGCCGCTGCCGGGCAGGGTGCGCTGGCGGCGCTCATTTCCAAGGCAAGGCGGTTCCCTCTGCCGACGATAGAGGTGGACGACACCGTTGCCGCGCTGGGAAAGCTCGCCGGCCACTGGCGCAGCCGATTCAAGGTGCCGTTGACCGCGATCACCGGAAGCAACGGCAAGACCACAGTGAAGGAGATGCTGGCGACCATTCTCGAGCGCTCCCACGAGGTGCTCGCCACCAAAGGCAATCTCAACAACGAAATTGGGGCCCCGCTGACGCTCTGCGGGATCGACCAGACCCACGAGCAGATCATCGTCGAGCTGGGCGCGAACCACCCCGGCGAGATCGCGCGCCTGACCCGGATGTCGCTGCCTTCGGTTGGCGTGATCACGGTGTGCGCGCCTGCTCATCTGGAGGGATTCGGATCGGTGCAGGGCGTCGCCCGGGCCAAGGGCGAGCTTTTCTCCGAGATGCCCGCCGACGCTTGCGCGGTGATCAACGCCGACGACGCTTTCGCGCCCCTCTGGGCGGAGCTGGCCGGCGCCCGCCGCAAAGTGCGATTCGGGCTGCACAAAGACGCCGACGTCTTCGGCCAGTGGCAGCCGGCGGGAAGCGGCGGCGCCTTGAGAATTCAATCGCCCGTGGGTCGCTTCGAGGCGCGCATCGCTTTTCCCGGCAAGCACAACGGCGTCAATGCGCTCGGCGCCGCGGCGGCGGCGATCGCCGTAGGCGCGTCGGCCGAAGACATCCGCCTCGGTCTCGAGTCGGCTAGGCCGGTGTCGGGACGACTCGAGCTGAAGCGCGGGCCCGGTGGCGCCGCGATCATCGACGACACCTATAACGCCAACCCGCACTCCCTGAAGGCGGGTCTGGAAGTCCTCGCTGACCAGCCTGAGCAGCGCTGGCTGGTGCTGGGCGACATGGCCGAGCTGGGTTCTGATGCCGCCCGCTATCACGAAGAAGCGGGACGGATGGCTCGCGAGCTGGGAGTTGACCGGCTGTATACCGTGGGCGAGCTCAGCCGGCTCGCCGCAGAGCGCTTCGGCAGACATGCACTTCACTTCGATTCTCAGGACGGCTTGATCGCCGCGCTGCGCAGTGAGCTCAACGGAAACGCGGCGGTCCTGGTCAAGGGTTCCCGCTCCATGGGCATGGAGCGGGTGGTGGCGGCGCTGACCGCAAAGGAGTGAGCATGCTGCTCGAGCTGACGGATTTTCTCACTCGTTTTCACAGCGGCTTCGGCGTGTTCCAGTACCTGACGCTGCGAGCCATTCTCGGAGTGCTCACGGCGCTCACCATCTCGTTCATCGTCGGGCCTTCGCTGATACGCCGCTTGAGCGAGTATCGTATCGGTCAGACGGTGCGCGACGACGGTCCCGAATCGCACATCATCAAGACCGGTACGCCGACCATGGGTGGCGCGCTCATTCTCGTCGCCATCGGCATCACCACGCTCTTCTGGGCGGACCTCACCAATCGCTTCGTCTGGGTGGTGCTGCTGGTGACCATGCTGTTCGGCGCCGTAGGCTGGGTGGACGATTACAGAAAGCTGGTCAAGGGAGACCCCCGAGGGCTTCGCGCCCGCTACAAGTATCTGTGGCAGTCGCTGATAGCGGTCGGCTGCGCCCTGTTCATTTATTACTCCGCAACCGATCCCGCGGAAACGCGGCTCATCGTGCCGGTGTTCAAGGAAGTTTCGGTCGAACTCGGCTGGATGTACGTGGTGCTCGCCTATTTCGTCATCGTCGGTAGCAGCAACGCGGTGAACCTCACCGACGGCCTCGACGGTCTGGCGATACTGCCCACGGTCATGGTGGCCGGCGCGCTGGGAATCTTCGCCTACGTCACCGGCCACGTCAGGTTTTCCGCTTACCTCGGGTTTCCTTTCATCCAGGGAGTCGGCGAGATCGTCGTCATTTGCGGTGCCATCGTCGGCGCCGGACTCGGCTTTCTGTGGTTCAACACTTATCCCGCCCAGGTGTTCATGGGCGATATCGGAGCGCTTGCGCTGGGCGCGGCGCTCGGCGTGATCGCGATCCTCGTCAGGCAGGAACTGGTGTTGTTCATCATGGGTGGCGTATTCGTGGTGGAAACGGTCTCGGTCATGCTCCAGGTGGCGTCTTACAAGCTCACGGGAAAACGACTCTTTCGCATGGCCCCTTTGCATCATCACTTCGAGCTCAAAGGTTGGCCCGAGCCGAGGGTGATTGTGCGCTTCTGGGTAATTACCGTGATTCTGGTGCTGATCGGGCTCGCCACGTTGAAGATTCGATGAGGATGCAATGCGCTCGAATCTTGCCCAAGAAAATCACCGGCGCGCATCGAGCGATGCGACGCCGCGGTCGCGGAGAAAGCGCTTGGCTGAGAAAGGCTACACGCTGATAGTGGGTCTGGGTGCAACGGGACTCTCCTGCGCTCGCCATCTTGTCGCGCGGCGGTCCTGCGTGGTGGTGACGGACAGCCGCCCCGCCCCGCCGGCTCTGGACGCGATACGCGCCGAGTTTCCCGAGCTGGAAACCGCGCTCGGCGCATTCGACACGCGGCTTTTCGAATACGCGGCGGAGATAGTTTTGAGCCCCGGAGTTTCTCCCGCCGAGCCTGCCGTGCGTGCTGCGGTGAATCGCGGCGTACCGGTCATCGGCGATATCGAGCTCTTCGCGCTGGAGGCCGAAGCGCCCGTGGCCGCCATAACGGGATCCAACGGCAAGAGCACGGTGGCGACGCTGGTGGCGGAGATGGCGGCGCTCGACTCGCGACGGGTGAAAATCGGCGGCAACCTGGGCCCGCCGGCCTTATCACTGCTCGAGGGTGATGCACCGGACTTGTTCGTTCTCGAGCTCTCGAGTTTTCAGCTGGAAACCACGCGCTCGTTGCACCCGGCAGCGGCAACCGTGCTGAACGTCAGCCCCGACCACATGGATCGGCACCAGGATCTGGACCACTACGTCGAAGCCAAGCGCCGTATCTTTCGGGGCGACGGAATCATGGTGATCAATCTCGACGATCCGGTGGTGGCGTCCATGTACGAGCCCGGTCGGAGCTGTATCGGATTTTCCCTCAGTGCGCCTCGCGGAAACGATTTCGGTCTCGTGGATCGGAACGGCGAGGTCTGGCTTGGACGCGGGTCCGAACCCCTGGTCGGTCTCGCCGCGCTGCCCCTGCCGGGGCTGCACAACGCCGCCAATTGTCTTGCCGCCCTCGCCATGGGCGAAGCACTCGGCGTCTCCATGGCGGCGAGACTCAAGGCCCTCGCGAACTTCAAGGGATTGCCGCACCGCTGTCAGCTGGTGGCGGAGCACGACGGCGTACGCTGGTACGACGATTCCAAGGGCACCAATGTCGGAGCCACGGTGGCGGCAATCCGGGGTTTGGGGGCAGAGCGTGATCTGGTGCTCATCGCCGGGGGCCTGGGCAAAGGCGCGGATTTCGCCCCGCTCAGGGGGCCGGTCGCGCGCCACGTGCGTCACGTGGTGCTTTTCGGCCGTGATGCAGGACTGATCGAGCATGCGCTCGCCGGCACGGTGCCCTGCACCCGGGCAGAGGATCTGAAGGCCGCGGTGGGGGCGGCGGCGCAGGCGGCGGCGCCGGGAAGCGCAGTGCTCTTCTCCCCGGCCTGTGCCAGCTTCGACATGTTCGAAAACTACACCGCGCGCGGGCGCGCGTTTGCGTCCGCGGTGAAGGCGCGAACCGGCAGATGAAAGCGTTCAGCATGCCTCAGGCCCTGCCGCGGGCGCTGGCGACCGAGCCCAGGTGGACCGATCGCTGGGACTACGGACTTTTGGCGAGCGCTTTGTTTCTCTCCGGGCTCGGGCTGGTCATGGTCGCGTCGGCGTCGATATCCATTGCCGCCAGGGAAATTTCCGAGCCGCTCCATTTCTTCTGGCGCCAGGCGGCATATCTCGGTTTTGCCCTGTTCATCGGCGCAATCACTCTCGGCATTGCCACCCCGGTATGGCAGCGGTTCGGTCCCGTTCTTCTGGTGCTGGGTATCGTGTTGCTCGCCCTGGTACTGATGCCGGGGATCGGACGGGAAGTGAACGGCAGCACCCGCTGGATGAAATTCGGCGCGGTGAATCTGCAGCCGTCGGAAGTGATGAAGCTGTTCCTGGTGATTTACCTCGCGGGTTACCTGGTTCGCCGCACCGAGGAAGTCCGCTCGAGGCTCGGCGGATTCTTGAAACCCGTGGTGCTGCTCTCAATCATTGCCGCGCTGCTGCTGCTGGAGCCCGACTACGGCGCAACCGTGGTTCTGTTCGCCACAGCGCTGGGAATGATGTTTCTCGCGGGCGTGCCGCTGATGATTTTTCTTGTCTGGGTGCTGGTGACCGTTTCCTTCTTCGCATGTCTCATGCTCGCTGCGCCCTATCGTCTGGAGCGCCTCCTGATCTTCATGAACCCGTGGTCGGATCCTTATGGAAGCGGCTTCCAGCTCACGCAGGCCCTGATTGCCATCGGTCGCGGAGAGTGGTTCGGAGTTGGTCTGGGGGCGAGCGTGCAAAAGCTCTTTTACCTGCCGGAGGCCCACACGGACTTTCTCTTCGCGGTGCTGGC
>DATIPL010000258.1:0-1912 GCA_035471965.1 Gammaproteobacteria bacterium | reverse complement strand
ACCTGACGGCCCGGATTCTGGACTTGACGAGCCTGGAGGAGGTCGGGCAGATCGAAGCGTCCGGAAGCGGCAAATCGGAAGTGGGCATGATTGTGATCATCCCGTATTTCGTCGCAAGCTCCGCCGAGTCGGAGACCTGCGCCGCCCTGGCGACGCGCATCGTCGGATTCCTGAAAGGCGGCTGACCGGAAGGGGTTAAGGGACTTTCAGATCTTCGAGTGTCTCCTCCCGGGTTGGGGAGATCCAGCGCCGTCTGAAGAGCGCATTGTCTCTAGACGACCAGGACGGGGCAGCGGGCGAGGCTCGTGACCTTGTGTGAAACGCTCCCGAGCAGGAAGCCCTCTACGTCACCCATGCCGCGGCTGCCCAGCACGATCAAGCTTACGTTCCTGTCCTTGGCGAAATTGACGATGGTGCGCGCAGGGGCGCCGCTTTTTACGAAGGCCCGCAGCTTCTTCGAGTCCAGTTCGGCGGCGTGCTTTTTCGCGTCTTCCACCACGCCTTTCGCGTGCTCGCGCATGGACTCGGCGAGATCTTCCGGTGAATCGCGCTCAATGACGTACATGGACGCTTCGAGCCGGCTGTAATGTCGATAGACGCATAAGAGAAGCAGCTCGGAGTTGAATTTGCGCTGCAATTCCACCGCAAAGTCGAGGGCCGAGAGCGCGTGCTCCGACCCGTCCACGGGCACCAGGATTCGTTCAAACATCAGTCAGCTCTCCGCTCGTTTGTTTATTGCCAGGCCGCGCAAATACACGAGGGCAAGGGAACCTGTTTGTTGTTAGAGCGGACGACGAGCGCGTCCCCTATTGTTCTTGTTCGGGGAAATCCACCCCCGTCCCGGGAGATGCCGTGGCTAGACGACCATGACGGGGCAGTGGGCGAGACTCGTGACCTTGTGTGAAACGCTCCCGAGCAGGTAACCCTCCACGTCGCCCATGCCGCGGCTGCCGAGCACGATCAGGCTAATGTTCCTGTCCTTGGCGAAATTGACGATGGTGCGCGCAGGGGCGCCGCTTTTTACGAAGCCCCGCAGGTTCTTCGAGCCCAGCTCGGCGGCGTGCTTCTTCGCGTCTTCCACAACGCCGGTTGCGTACTCCTGCATGGACTTGTCGAGATTTTCCGGTGGCTCGGGCCGGACCATCGACATCGAGGCTTCGAGCAGGCTGTAATGGCGATAAACGCACAGAAGCATCAGCTCGGAGCCGAATTTTTCCTGCAATGCGACCCCGTAGTCCAGAGCCGTCAGCGCATGCTCCGATCCATCCACGGGCACCAGTATCCGTTCAAACGTCATTTGTCGAATGCCAGATCCCGCAGATACAAGGCTATCTCCGGGAAGATGATCAGCAGGGCGGCGGATAAGATCAGCATCGCCACAAACGGCGGCGTTCCCCGGATGACGTCCATGTAGGGTCGCTTGAAAACCGCGATCGCGGTGAAGATGTCACAGCCGAAAGGCGGGGTCGCCGATCCGATGGCGACCTGCAGGGTGATGATGATCCCCACCAGGACCGGGTCCAGGCCCACGGATTCCACCACCGGAGCGAATATGGGCACCAGTATTAGAATGACGACGATGGGATCGACGAACATGCAGGCGATGAAGAAAGAGATCGAAATGACCACCAGCACGCCGATGGGACCCATCTCGCTGACGCCCACGGCGCCGAGCATGGCCTGGGGGATCTGGGCGAAGGAGATGACCCAGGAGAATGCGGCCCCGGCGCCCACGAGAATGAACACAACCGCCGTGATCAGTCCGGTGGATTTGGCGGTGTCCCAGATATCATTCATGCCCAGCTCGCGGAATATCACCACCTCCAGGATCAGCGCATAGAGGACGCAGGCGGCCGCGGCTTCGGTGGGACTGAAGACGCCTCCGTAGATGCCGCCGACGATGATCACCGGG
>DATIPL010000257.1:0-1984 GCA_035471965.1 Gammaproteobacteria bacterium | reverse complement strand
GGTAGCCAGCATGCCGACCTCCCTATCTACTATCTACTATCTACTATCTACCATCTACCATTTAAAAATACTTGCCTCTCAAAGCGCACCTTTTTCTCTCAGCAGCGCCTCCACTGCCTCGGCGAGTCGGGCATAGCCGGCGGCGTTGGGATGAACGTGGTCGGACTTGTACTGATTGTCCCCGAGCAGATCCGGGACGATGTCGCCTTCCAGGGGCACCTCGAGTTCGGCGGCCACCCGCTCGAACATATCCGCAGTGCTCAAGAAGAGCCCCGGCTCAGGAACGCCCAGCATCACCACTGCCGCTCCCCGGGCTCGAATCAGACGCACCATTGCCTTCAGGTTTTCCTCGGTCTGCCTGGAATCCTGCCTCCGCAGCATGTCGTTGCCGCCGGAGCACAGGATGACGAGTTTCGGTTCCACCCGATCCAGCACCTTGGGCAGGCGTCCGAGTCCTTTCTCCGACACTTCGCCCGGTACGCCCGCGTTGACCACCTGGAATCCAATCCGTTTGGAGAGTACCGAGGGGTAGCTTTCCTCCCGGGCCGCGCCGGTGCCGAAAGTCAGGCTGTCGCCGAATGCGAGAATCACGTCCCCCGGCGCAAGCCTGGGCAGATCGGCGCCGCCGCCTGAACACGCCGCCACGGCGAGCGTAATGACAACCGCGGCGATCCCGGCGCCGACGGATTTCATGCCAATCTGATTTCTACGCACGGAAACCACTGGAAGCCGTTCCTGATCCGTTTCCCCTAGCGTAGTAGAGATTCTTCAGGCCCTCTGAAAAGCTTCCCGCTCTTTCACGGGGAGGAGACGAGATTAAGGAGCGCGGGGGGGAAGAAGGTCAATGCCCCACCAAAGGTGTCGAACCGAACGCGAAGCGACCGGGCATGAACAAAGGTGACGATGCGCGAAAGTGAATTCTTTGTGGCCGACGGATCGGCTGTTCGCGCTGAAGGGAATATCTGAGCGTCGAGACGTGAACGCCTCGAAACTCAAATCAGATCTTTGACCGCGTCGCGTTCCTCTTCCAGCTCTTTTTGCGTGGCCTTCATCTTCTCGCGGCTGAAATCGTCGATATCGAGCCCCTGAACGATTTCCCACTGTCCGCCTTCGGTGGTGACGGGAAACGAATAGATGAGCCCCTCGGGAACGTCGTAACTCCCGTCGCTGGGTACGCCCATGCTCACCCAGTTTCCGGACTCGGACCCGCTGACCCAGTCGCGCATGTGCTCTAGACCCGCGTAGGCCGCCGATGCCGCGCTGGAGAGCCCGCGCGCCTCGATCACCTCGGCGCCGCGCTTCTGTACCCGCGGAATGAACGAGCCGCGCACCCAGTCCTGATCGAGCTGCTCCGTCGCCGGCTCACCCCTCACCGTTGCATGGTTGAGATCCGGATACTGGGTGGCCGAATGATTTCCCCAGATAATGACCTTCTTGATCTCGGTCACCTTGGCCCCGGTCTTTTCCGCCACCTGACTGATGGCTCGATTGTGATCCAGGCGCGTCATCGCGGTGAACTGAGAAGAATCGAGGTCCGGTGCGTTGTTCATGGCGATGAGCGCATTGGTGTTCGCCGGGTTGCCGATGACCAGCACTTTCACACTGCGCTTCGCGAAATCGTTGATGGCCTTTCCCTGAGGCTTGAAGATCTTGCCGTTTTCTTTCAGCAGATCGCCGCGCTCCATGCCCTTGGATCGCGGCTTCGCCCCGACCAGCATGATGTAGTCGGCATCGCCGAAGGCCTTTTCGGCATCGTCCGTGACGACGACGTCGTGCACCAGCGGATAGGCGCAGTCGTTAATCTCCATCACTACCCCGTTGAGCGCGTTGAGCGCCGGAGTGATTTCCATCAGCTGCAGGATGACGGGCTGATCTGCACCCAGCATCTCGCCGAAGGCAATGCGGAACAGCAGCGAATATCAAATTTCACCCGCCGCACCAGTGACGGCCACACGTAACGGCTGCCTCATCGTCGTATCCTGTT
>DATIPL010000256.1:0-21383 GCA_035471965.1 Gammaproteobacteria bacterium | reverse complement strand
CGCTGCTTGTCGTTCATGATGTCGTAGACGAGGTCATGAACGGTCTTGTGATCGAGTGCCGGCACGTTGATTCTGCGCACGTCGCCGTCGACCCGAATCATCGGCGGCAAGCCTGCGGAAAGGTGCAGGTCGGAGCATCCGTTCTTTACGCCGAAAGCGAGAAGTTCACCAATATCCATCGCCGGTTCCTGGTATTCCCGAGTTGCTGGACCTGGCCATGACGGAAAGCCGCTTGCGCTCCGGTTTGAAGGCAGCGTCGACCAAGCGAAAATTGTCCAAAAAAGTATAGTCTAGGCTCAGGGGGGCACAAATCCGTGGCCTCGTCCCGGCGCACGGGGCCCGAGCCGTCAGTGCCTGCCTCCACAGCGCGCCCCGCAACGGATGTCGCCGAATACTGGAGGGTCGAGCGTTGGAGAACATTGCCGCCGCGCTCAGGGCGCTGAAAGCGAGGATTACCGAACTGGAGCGGCGCTATGAGCGGCCCCCAGGCAGCGTCGGTCTGGTAGCCGTGAGCAAGACCAAGCCCGCCGAAGCCGTTGCCGCCGCTTTTGCCGAGGGCCAGCGGGATTTTGGCGAAAACCAGCTCCAGGACGCCCGCACCAAGATCGAGGCGCTTCGCGACCTGGACATCGTTTGGCATTTCATCGGGCCCATTCAGTCGAACAAGACCCGCGGAATCGCCGAAGCGTTCGCCTGGGTGCACAGCCTGGACCGGGTCAAGATCGCCCAACGGCTCAACGACCAGCGGTCCGAAGGCATGCCTCCCCTCGAGGTGTGCATACAGGTGAACGTGAGCGGCGAGGCAACCAAGTCCGGGATCCGCCCGGAGCAGCTCGAGGAATTTGCTTCTACCGTATCCGCGCTTCCCCGCCTCAGGCTGCGCGGCTTGATGACCATTCCGGAACCCAGCAGCGGCCTGGAGGCGCAACGACGGCCATTCCGTTACCTTCGGCAGGCAATGCTCAAACTCAATCAGTCGGGCTTCGACCTGGATGCTCTTTCCATGGGAATGACCGAGGACATGGAAGCGGCAATTGCGGAGGGCGCCACCTGGATTCGAATTGGAACCGCAATCTTCGGCCCCCGGGATTAGATCTCTGCCTTATCGCGTCCGACGAGCTTCCTATTCAGCGACGCATCTGCTTTTGAATCGACTCAACCTTGCGAATCCAGGGCTTGAGCTTGCGCAGTGAGGGGGTAATCGCTCCACGGCACCCTTGGCCGATTCGTAATCGGGGTAAGCGCCATAAACGACCGAATACCAGACGCCGCCCTTGATGCGCGAGGAGAAATATCCGCCCTGACCCGGATCCAAGTTCCCGGCCACGAAGCGCTGTACGCTGCTCTCATCCGTGTCGCTCAAGAGTTGAAGCGAGGTACCGGCCCGGCTCGAGATTGCCGAGCCCCTCCGCCGCAGAGCCGCTGCCGGCGCTCGCCTCCGCGCCGATCGCGACGCCGGTTTGGAGGGGCGCGGAATCCGCGGGAGCGGCGAATTTTCCCTGCAGCGCTTCGAGCCTCTGCATGGCCGTCGGATAGCGCTGTTTCGCGGCCCGCCGGTACCACGCCATGGCCATGCGCGCGTCCAGACGCACCCCGCGCCCGTGTTCATGCAGCACGCCCAGGTTGAGCTGGGCCTGCGGCAAAGACTTGTTGGCCGCCCTTTGCAGCCATTCGGCCGCTCGAACCTCGTCTTTTTCGACCCCGGCGCCAAGCGCGTAGAGCGTACCGATATCGAACGGCGCTTCGGCGATGCTCTGGCTGGCGGCTTCTTCGTACCAGCGGGCGGCGGCTGCCATGTTTCTCACCACGCCGCGACCGCTGGCATACATGATTTCCAGATTATGTCGCGCCTCGGCAACGCCGGCTTCCGCGGCTCGCTCGAACCAGCGAAACGCCTCGCTGTCATCACGAGCGGCGCCGCGGCCCGAAGCGAATCGGGTGCCGAGCAAGAACGCGGCGCGAGCATCCCCTGCTCGGCCTGGCGAAGCAGGAACTGAGCGCCGTAGACGGCATCCGCCGTGCGCTCTCCGAGGAGGTTCCCGGTGTCGTCCTCCGCCGAGGCGGCGGGTTGCATGAACATCAGAACGAGGACAGTCGCAATGACGAGCGGCAACGCGTCGAGCGCCAGATTTCGGGCCAAGTACTATGTGAAAGGAACACGGGCCGACTTCGCGTCATCATTTGAATACTGGTTTATTGCAAGCCTCGCGCCGGAGATCACCCCCAGTCCGTGGTTTCCGGTCGGCGTGGAATTGCCCATAATGGTGCCGCGGTACGCTAACGGGCACGCCATCGGCGATCGCACCATGGACTATTCAGAGTTTCAGGCGCCAGGTTCTACGGAATGAACAGCGATACCATTGCATTCATAGGCGGGGGAAACATGGCCACCAGCCTCATCGGCGGGCTGGTGGCGGACGGTCATCCGAGGGACGCTATCTGGGTCACCGACGTGCGCGCGGATAAGCTCGAAGCGCTCCAGGACAGGTTTCGCGTCAACACCACGGGGGACAACAACCTGGCGGTGCGTCGGGCCGAAACCGTGGTGCTGGCGGTCAAACCCCAGGTGATGCCGGCGGTGCTGGCAGATATCGGGCCATCCGCCAAAGAAACCGCGCCGCTACTGGTGTCTATCGCCGCCGGAGTGAGGGAGCGGGACATTCTCCGCGGACTCGCCTACGACGCCGCCATCGTGCGCACCATGCCCAACACGCCGGCGCTTCTCCGTTGCGGAGCCACCGCCCTTTACGCCAACGCCTTCGTCAGCGCAGAGCAGCGCAGCCGCGCTGAGAACATTCTTCGCGCAGTCGGAATTACGCAATGGGTGAAGGACGAGTCGCTGCTGGACGCAGTCACCGCGGTTTCCGGCAGCGGGCCCGCCTACTACTTTTTCCTCATGGAGCTGATGGAACGCATCGGCGTGGAGCTGGGACTGAACGGGGAAACGGCGCGGGCGCTGGTGCTCCAGACCGCGCTCGGCGCGGCACGCATGGCAAGTGAAACGGGAGAATCTCCGGAAACGCTGCGCCGGAAAGTGACCTCGCCCGGCGGGACCACCGAGGCGGCCCTCAATCGGCTCGACGCCGGCGAATTCGAGGCCGTCCTGCGCCAGGCGCTCGAGGCCGCCCGCGATCGGGCCGTCTCCCTCGGAGACGAGCTGGGCGCCGGCTGATGGGAAACCCTTACGCCTCCGACGCGGCCACCCTGCTCATTCAGACCCTGTTCGGGTTGTACATCCTGGTGGTGCTGCTGCGCTTTCTGCTGCAGCTGGTCAGGGCGGATTTTTACAATCCCATTTCCCAGTTCATTGTCAAAGCGACCCAGCCACCCCTGGGCGCGATGCGACGAATCATTCCCGGCTTCGGCGGCGTCGACCTCGCCTCCCTGGTGCTCATGTTCGGGCTCCAATGCGTCGAGATTTGGCTGCTGCTCGAGATTCACGGTAAAGCGCCGACCGCCCCCGGTATTGCCATGCTCGCCGTGGCCGAGCTGCTCAAGCTGACCATTTATCTGTACTTCTTCTCCATAATCGTGCAGGTCGTATTGAGCTGGTTGAACCCCCACGCCCACAATCCGATTACAGCGCTCATCTTCAGGCTTAACGAGCCGCTTCTGCTACCGGCACGGCGACTGTTGCCGCCTTTTTCCGGAGTCGATCTCTCGCCTTTGCTGGTGCTCGTCGCGCTGCAGCTCGCCCTCATCCTGATCGTTCGACCGATCCGCGACATGGCCCTACCGTTTTTCTGAGTCCGCGCTTGAGCGAACCAGCCTGGCATTTCGAGAATGAAACGCTGGTGATCGAGCTTCGGGTGCAGCCGCGGGCCAGCCGGGACGAGGTCACCGGAATTGTTGGCGGCCGACTCAAAGTGCGCGTGAGCGCTCCGCCAGTGGACGATGCCGCCAACGATAGATTGAAGGCCTTTCTTGCAAAGGAGTTTGGCGTTTCCCGCGGCCGCGTGCGGATCCTCTCCGGACAGACGGGGCGGGAGAAACGCATCGCCATCGACCAGCCCAGGCGCGTTCCCGAATGGCTTGCGGAACTCGGTGAGATCCGAGCCACCGGCAAAGGCGGCTAGGCTTTCCTGCGGAAAAGTTTCTTGCCCAGGCTTTTTTTGGCGCCCCGGGCCTTCTTCTCCTCGCGTTCGAGCTGCCGGCGAATACGCTCCAGCGTATTCTCCGGAATCGCATTGCCACTCAGCTCATTGAAGCTGTTGGGCTTGTCGAGGATGTACTTCGCCATCTCGTCCATGAGCTCCGCATCCATCCGTTCTGTACCGTAGGTGTAAGTGAAAAGGCCAGGCATCGGCTTGTTCTTGACCTTCAAGTGAATCGCGCCGCGATCCACGTCCGACTCGAACTCGAAGGATACGGGCACATATGGCTCTATCAACAGGGCGCAGCCAGTTGAAGCATATTCCTTCAGCTTGAACTTGAACCCGTATCGCCACAGGATTTCCTTCTTCTGCTCGCCAGCGAGCTTGTTCGGAAGCTTTACCTCGCGCACCCCTCCTCCCGCGAGCGCATAGTGGAAAGTGAACTTGTGCACATGGCCTGAGCTGTCGCTCGTTACCTGGTAGGCGCCTTGTCTCAGCCCCTTCAGAGTGCACAGGTCCGTGACGTAGAAATCATTCGTGATTTCGGGGTTTACGAGCGTCAGCTGCTGCTGAAATTCCTTGAAATAGGCATGAAGATCGTCCATCCGATTCATCAGCCTGCGCTCCATGATCGAACGCTTGTCTTCCCGAATCGCTTCCTGTCCCCTGCGTCTCGCTTGTGCTTTTCCGGCTTGTTGGTTCGATTCGTCAAGCACGCCCATGACTTCAACCTCGTTGCGCGTCTTCTTCTTCCGCCTGTTCGAACGGTCAGCCCGGGGCAATTGTCGCCGCCATCCCGCCGAGCACGGGACTCGCGAAATTTGCCCTTGCCAAAAAAATAAATGTAGCACTTTTAGTGGCCTGTAACGCCGGCGCAAACGCCCCCCGGCCTGATTTCGGGCGGGCTTCGGCGATCGTTCTTGCCGTCGGCCGACGCCGCAGCGGGCTCACCCCAGACGCCAGTCGTAGTCCATGATCAGCGGCGCGTGGTCCGAGAATCTCTCGCGAGTGTAGATGCGCGCCCTCTTTGCCGCAGCGCCGAGTCCGGGCGTCGCCACCTGGTAATCGAGGCGCCAGCCGACATCCTTCTCCCACGCGCGGCCGCGGTTTGACCACCAGGTATACCGGTCGGGGCGCGGGTCCACGTTGCGAAATGCATCGACGAACCCGATCTGGTCGAAGAGCAGGTCCATCCATTTGCGTTCTTCGGGTAAAAACCCGGAGTGTTTCTGGTTCGCACGCCAGTTTCTCAGATCAATCGGCTTGTGGGCGATATTGAAGTCACCGCAAATGAGGTACTGACGACGACTCCGCTTCCATTTTCGCAGCAGACCGGCGAGCCGATTGAGGAACTCCATTTTCAATGCTTGTCGCGCATCGCCGGTGGTTCCTGAAGGAACGTAAAGGGAGACCACGCTCAACCCTGGATACCGGGCCTCGATGAATCGCGCTTCCGAGTCGAAGTCGGGCCAGCCAAGGGCCTTGATGACCCGTCTCGGACGTGGCCTGGAGAAAATCGCCACGCCGCTGTATCCCTTGCGCTCGGCGTCGACATAATGGCAATGATAACCCTGCAGTCGGTAGCCGCCGTCGTGGAGCTGGGCCGCCTGAGCGCGTATCTCCTGCAGGCAAACGACGTCGGCGCGCTGGCGTTTCATCCATTCGAACATGCCCTTCCTGGCGGCCGCGCGTATGCCGTTGACGTTGAGAGTGAGTATCCGCACCTTGCCGGGCTCGTAGTCGTGGGCTTTTATTCGCGCGTTTGCAACGGTGCGCCGTCTGGCGGCGTCATGGCGCGATCGATATGATACGGCACCGCGCATGAGGCGCGGCTCCCCGGCTCCGGACATAGAAAGCTTGCGTGGACGCTCACAAGAAAGAATTCATCGAATTGGCAATTCGGTGTAAGGTGCTTCGATTCGGCGAGTTTGTCTTGAAGTCCGGACGCAAGAGCCCGTATTTTTTCAACAGCGGACTATTCGACAGCGGGAGCAAGCTGGCGCGGCTGGCCCAACATTACGCCCGCGCCATCGAAGCGTCCGGGATCCGATACGACATGCTTTACGGGCCCGCCTACAAGGGGATCCCGCTTGTCGCCGCGGTGTCGGTGGCTTTGAGCGAGGACTTCTCGCGCGACGTCCCATACTGCTTCAACCGCAAGGAGACCAAAGTCCACGGAGAGGGCGGCTCCGTCATCGGCGCCGGTCTCAAGGGCGATGTGCTCATCGTAGACGACGTGATCTCCGCAGGGACTTCGGTGCGGGAATCCGTGGGTATCATATCCGAAGGCGGCGCCCGCGCCGTCGGCCTCGTGGTTTCATTGGATCGGCAGGAACGCGGCCCGGACGCGCGTTCCGCCATCCAGGCCATCGAGGAGGACCTGGGCCTGCGAGTTCTCAGCATCGTCAACCTGGACGACCTGGTGGCCTTTCTGCAGTCGGACAGGGCCCGATCCGCCGACCTCGAGCGGGTTCGCGCCTACCGTCAGGAATTCGGCGCAACGGGATCGGGCTGATCGCTCCACTCCGGGAGCCGGGGGCGATCGGCCAAATTGTGAACGGGCTCAATGGGTCCTCCCGGCTGACCTCCTATACTTCATTCACACTGATTCAATGCGACGTTCCCGGTCGATCGGCCTCCTCCGGACGCTACGACGGATCTCGCCGGGCACGAATGTAACGGTATGAAAATGAAAGGCATACGCATGACTCGCTTGAGCTCGCTGGCCCTCGCCGTGCTGCTGCTATCCGCCCCGCTCGGCTTGAAGGCGGCGAAGATCAAGTGCTGGACCAACCATGATGGCGTCAGAGAGTGCGGCAACATCGTCCCGCCAGAGTACGCCCAGCAGGGGCACGACGAGATCAACGCGCGCGGATTGACCATCAAGACGAACGAGCGCGCCAAGACCCCGGAAGAGATCGAGGCGGAACGCCAGGAGCAGGAACGCCTTGAAGCCCAGCGCAAGCTCGATGAGGAGCAGGCAAAACGCGACAGGATTTTACTTGCGACCTATGCCACGGAGTATGACATGCGCCTGGCCCATAAAGGGAAGGTGGCGGCGATAGATTCTCGCATTGCCCACGCCGAGCACCTGGTCAAAAAGCTCAAAGAGAAGCTGGTGGAGCTCATTCAGGACGCCGCCAATCAGGAGCGAAGTGGAAAGGAGGTTTCCGACGACACCCTCACCAGAATCGCAGACGTCAGGCAGCAGATCACCGAGCAGAAGAATTTCATCACGGACCGTGAGCAGGAGAAAACGGAGATAAACGCCCGCTTCGAGAACGAGCTGGCGCACTTCAGACGACTCAAAGCCCGCTAGCACACAGGATAAAGCGCGTCCCGGGTTTGCGCGCCGCCGCTGTCACAACCCGGACGCGATCTAAAGCGCGAGCCGGGGCTGCAGTTTCTCTATACGATCCCGTCTGCTGCGATAGTCCGGGATCAGCGAGGCGACGAGACTCCAGAAGTCCATGGAGTGGTCCATGTGCCTCAGGTGACAAAGCTCGTGCACCAGGACGTAGTCGGCGAGCTCGAGCGGCAGCATCACCAGCCGCCAGTTCAGGCTGATGTCACCGGAGGACGAACAGCTCCCCCAGCGGCTTTTCTGGGCGCGGATTTGAACCCGCGCGGGCACCACATTCAGGCGTTGGGCCAATTCATGCAGCCTCTCGGGAAGCCTTTCGGAAGCCTGCCGCCGGAACCAAGCCTCGAGAAGCTCACGCAGCACGCCGGGCTCGAGGCTGTTTAGCTCCACGCAGAGACGACGGCGATTCCGATAAACGGTGCCGTTTCGCCGCGCCAATCTCTCGCTGGCTTGTCCGCGTCCGCTGAAGTGAAGGTCGCGGACCGGAAGGAGCGAGAGCTGCGCCTCGACCCGGACATTGAGTACCAGACGCTCATCCAGCAGCGGAAGCTCGCTTCCTGAAACCAGCGCGGGCCGGAGTCGCCTCAACTCGGCCGCGGAGCGCAGGCTCTTCATCACCCAGCGATGGTGTTCAGCGATCGCCGCATGCGCGAGACTCAGGGAAAAGCGCCAGGGCGCGCGCACCGACAGCCTTCCATCATCGTCCACCAGCACGTGAACGTGCTTGCGACGAGCGATGCGAATCAGCTTGAAAGGAATACTATTTCCGTCGAGCGACACCTGGCCGTGCTGAACTATGGTTCGCGCCGTCATCTCCAGATCAGGGAAGATCGGAGGGGGAAGCGGGGGACTGTCCGAACACAACGCGCTCGAGCTCACGCCACTGCTCGTTCCAGCCTTCTACCGGCGATCGGGTAAATCCCGAGCGACTGAACTGGGCCATCCGTCCTTCTGCCACCGCCATCAGCAGGTTTGCGAGACTGGCCACCGAACCCGGCGGCATCAGGCCGGGAACCTGCTGTCTTGCTTCGCGCAACACCTGCCTCAGCTGAGTCTCGAATCGGTCGAAAAACTGGGCGGCGCGGGAGCGCAATCGCTCGTGCTCACCGATAAGCGCGTCGCCGAGAAGAACTCGGGTGATTCCGGGATTCCTGTCGGCAAAGGCGAGCAGCATTCCGACAATGCGCTCGCAGCGTTTCGCCGCCGTCGACTCCTCCGTGATTATCCGGTTCAACAAGCTGAACACCGACTCCTCGGCGAATTCGATCAGCGACTCGAACATCTTTGCCTTGCTGGGAAAATGACGATAAAGGGCCGCCTCCGAGACACCGACCACGCTGGCGAGTCGCGCCGTGGTCACACGCTCGCCGGGATGTCGCTCGAGCTGCTCGGCCAGCGCTTCCAGGATCTCCCTTCGCCTATCGGAAGTCGCCACGGGTCCGATTCAGACTGCGCGCCCGCGCGAACTGATTAGCGTACCCACCCCTTCACTGGTGAAAATTTCCAGCAGTACGGCATGCTCCACTCGTCCATCGATAATCTGCGCCGTAGAAACACCCGCGTTGACCGCGGAAAGGGCACATCGCACCTTCGGCAGCATGCCGCCGGCGATGATCTTGTCGTCAATCAGTTTCTCCACCTCGTCGACGCTCAAGCCCGTGAGCAGATTGCCAGAGCCGTCGAGCACGCCCGGGGTGTTCGTCAGCAGGATCAACTTTTCCGCAACCAGGGTCTCAGCGACCTTTCCGGCGACCAGGTCGGCGTTGATATTGTAGGAGCGGCCGTCTTCTCCCACACCGATGGGCGCGATGATCGGAATGAAGTCGCCACTGATGAGCAGATTGACCACTGAGATGTCAACGCTTTTAACCTCTCCCACAAAACCCATGTCGATGATCTCCGGCACGTCGAGCGCGGGGCCGTTCCTGGTGAATGTGAGCTTAGAAGCCTCGATGAGTCCCCCGTCCTTCCCGGAAAGCCCGACCGCGGAACCGCCATGATGGTTAATGAGGGTCACAATCTCCTTGTTGACGAGACCACCGAGCACCATTTCCACCACGTCCATGGTTTCGCTGTCGGTAACCCGCATACCTTCGACGAAGCGGGTCTCCTTGCCGATACGCTCGAGAAGCTTCCCGATCTGCGGACCACCGCCATGTACGACCACGGGATTGATACCCACGAGCTTCATAAGCACGATGTCTCGCGCGAATCCGCTCTTGAGCTTTTCGTCCACCATCGCAGCACCGCCGTACTTCACAACGATGGTCTTACCCTTGAAGCGCCGAATATACGGGAGTGCTTCCGCCAGCACTCGCGCCGTGTTCATCGCCTTGTCGGGCGTCAGGGACATCGCCGGCTCGAGAATCGTAAGGACGAACAAAGGCAACGCGTCGCCGGAAATTCGAATGCAATCTCGGCTCGGCCTTGCGTCGTGTGGGTCACTTGCGTCGGCTAAAACGGCAACTTCAGCTCGGGATCGATTTCAAGCAGGGTTTTCTTGAACAAGCCGCCAATTCGGTTCAACGCTTCCTTGCTGTCCCCTTCGAATCGAAGCACCAGGCTGGGTGTGGTGTTGGACGCTCGCACGAGGCCCCAGCTGTCGGCGAAATCCACCCGCAATCCGTCGATGGTGGTGAGTTTTGCATCGCCGAAGCTGGACGATTGCTTCAGCTTTTCCATGAACGCCAGGTGTTCACCCTCCGCAAGATCGACTCTGAGCTCAGGCGTGGCGACTCCCTTCGGCAGCTTCTTGAAAATTTCCGCGGGCGGCTGCTTGAGTCCCATGAGTATCTCGAGCAGGCGGGCCGCGGCATAAAGCGCATCATCGAAGCCATACCAGCGTTCCTTGAAGAAAATATGCCCGCTCATCTCTCCTGCGAGCGGCGCACCGGTTTCCTTGAGCTTGCCCTTTATAAACGAATGCCCGGTCTTCCACATCACCGGTTTACCGCCGAGCTTCTGGATCACCATTGGAAGCCGGCTCGAGCATTTGACGTCGAAAACGATCTCCGCTCCGGGATTGCGGGACAACACGTCGCGGGCAAAAAGCATGAGCTGTCGGTCCGGATAGATGATCGATCCGTTGCCATCCACCACCCCGAGCCGATCGCCGTCACCGTCGAAGGCGAAGCCGATATCCGCCGCATTTTCCTTTACCGCCGCGATCAGGTCTTTCAGGTTCGCCGGAACGCTCGGATCCGGATGGTGGTTGGGAAAATTTCCGTCCACCTCGCAGTAAAGCTCCACCACGTCGTGGCCCAGAGCGCGGATCAGCTGCGGCGCCACGGCGCCGGCGACTCCGTTGCCGCAATCGACGACCACCTTGAACGCGTTTCCGAGAGCGACGGGCACATCCTCGCACACTCTCCTTATGTATTCGGAGAGAATTTCGGTGGTCTGCAGTCCTCCGTCTCCGGATACGAAGTCGCCGGCCTGAGCCCGGGTTCTGAGCGCCGCGATGCGATCGCCGAAAAGCGTTTCGCCGTTGAGCATGATCTTGAGACCATTGTACTCGGGCGGATTGTGGCTTCCCGTGACCATGACGCCGCTTCCGGTCTCGAGATAGTGGGTGGCGAAGTAAACCAGAGGCGTGGGCACCTGACCGATATCGATCACTTCCCGGCCGCTGGATCTCAGTCCTTCGATCAGCGTCTCGGCGAGCCGGGGACTGGAGGTGCGCCCATCTCGACCGACGACGATTTTTTTCTGGCCCAGGGCGTCGGCCTCACTGCCGATTGCGCGACCGATGACTCTGACCACCTCGGGCGTCAGGCTTTGCTTCACCACGCCGCGAATGTCGTAGGCGCGGAATATGGTTGCCGGCAGCTTCGTCGGCGCGCCCGACGCGGCTGCCTGCGGCCTGGCCGCGGCCGCTGCGGACTGGGCCGGCGCAGCGCCGGCGGCGTGGGAATCTTTCGCTCCTGCCCGGTCCTCAGCGCCGGTTTCATGGACCTCGATTCCGCCGTCCGCGGGAGCCGCCGGCGCCACCGTCACGACCTTCCGCACACTCACCTTATCCGGCGCGGGAGCGCCGATTCCCGAGGCCACCGCTTCTCCACCGACGACGGCAGCCTTGGGCTCGCCGTTTGCGTCCTTGGCACCCGCCCGTCTCCGGCGCAAACGCGCCAGGATGAAGACACCGAGCAGCAGCGCCGCCAGCGCAGCGCCGATCTGCGCAAGGGGAAGGTCGGCGAGCGGTTCCATCCTCTTCGGCGCGGGCTCCGACCAGTAAACCAGACGCCAGGCACTGTCCGGGATGGGGAACGTCAACAGGGGGGTCGGGTTGCGGTACGAGGGGTTGCCCATTCTGGCCAGAATCAGCGGTCTGCCTGCCGAAACGGTCTGCTGCAGCTCTGCATATCCCTCTATCGTCTTCAGCCTGGCGGCCGCCGCGTCCAGAGCGTCAAGCTTGAGAAAGATGATCAAGTGACCCAGCAGCAAGCCCTCGGCGCCTTCGATGCGGCGCAGGGCGGCGATGTGTTCGCTGTCCTGCCCTTTCAGGTGAACCTCCATGGGGGGCGCCTTTCCATCCTTTTCCGACCGGCGCAGAAGGTCGAGGGTCGCATAGCCGAGCGGCGGCGTGGCGTCATAGTCGATCTGCGAATAGCCGGGCTTCAGCACCCGCGCGCTGATAACGTTTTCGTCGACGGCGGTAATTTCGCTGATCTTCTCCGCCACGCCCTCATCATCACCGCTGTTCAGCAGCGCGCCCAAAGTGACCGGGTCAATGGCGGCGTCGAGCGGAGCAGTCATTCCCCTCACGCCGATAGCCAGCCTTTGGGCCACAGCTCTGGCCTCGCTCTCCCGTTGACTGCGGTACTCGTCCTGTTCCCGCTTCAGGTGCCAGTCGTATGCGAAATAGCCGCCGACGGCGGTTACCACAAGCACCAGAACGATAATCAGGGGAAGCTTGATGCTGGACGCCGGCGCGCTCTCGTGCCCCAGGCCGCGCGGTCTTCTATCTACTCTGCGTGACGCCATGAAGCTGGTCGAGGGCCAGGTTGCGAGCGCGTCAAGCGCGCCCGGAGTGACCGAAGCCACCGTCGCCGCGATCGCTTTCCCGGAAGGAATCTACGGTTTCGAATTCCGCACGGACTACGGGAACGAACACCATTTGGGCAACGCGTTCGCCGGGCTGGATGGTAAATGAGTCCTTACCCCGATTCCAGCAGGATACATAGACCTGCCCCTGATAGTCGGAATCTATCAGGCCTACGAGGTTTCCCAGCACGATTCCGTGTTTGTGCCCGAGACCGGAACGCGGCAGCAGCACGGCGGCCAGGCCCGGATCCTCGATGTGCAAGGCGACGCCCGTCGGGATCAGCTGGGTCTCTCCCGGCGAAATCACGAGCGGCGCGTCGATGCAGGCGCGCATATCGACGCCCGCCGAACCTGAAGTCGCATACTCGGGAAGCGGAAATTCCGATCCAATGCGGGAATCAAGAATTCTGAGCTGGATGCTTTTCACGATAACGGTCCGCAACAATCCCAATCAGCCGCCGAGCGAGATGGAGTTTGGGCGCGAGCTCGAGCTCTTCGGCGCCGTCCGACCAGTACACGCTCAAAGCATTTTCATCGCTACCGAAGCCGGACCCCGTTACGCCTACGCGATTCGCCGCGATCATATCCAGTGACTTTCGAGACAGCTTGTCTCTGGCGTAGCCCTCCACATTGTTGGTTTCGGCTGCGAATCCCACGGTGAAGGGGGCGTGCTCCAGGGCAGCGACTTCGGCCAGTATGTCGCGCGTCTTTACCAGCGAAATGGTCATGGAGTCCTTGGACTTCTTGAGCTTTTGCTCGGCATAGTCCTTGGGCGCGTAGTCGGAAACTGCTGCAGCGCCAATGAAGATTTGACTGTCGCGAATCCGCCGCATGACCGCGTCGTACATCTCTCCGGCGGAGGTGACGCAAACGCGCTCTACCCCGTAGGGCGCCTCCAAAGACGTTGGCCCGCTCACCAGCACGACTCGGGCCCCGGCTTCGGCGGCCGCATCCGCCACCGCGTAACCCATTTTTCCAGAGCTCTGATTGCTGATGAAACGCACCGGGTCCAGGGCTTCGCGGGTGGCGCCGGCGGTCACCATCACGCTCAGTCCGCGGAGCTTGTCGGAGTTGTAACGCGCGGCAATCATGTCGCTGATGTCGGCGGGTTCCAGCATGCGCCCGGGTCCGACCTCGCCACAGGCCTGTGATCCGTCCCCGGGCCCGAGCAACGCGAGCCCGCGAGCTTTGAGCACGGCGACGTTTTCCTGGGTCGCCCTGGCTTCCCACATTTGCCGGTTCATGGCGGGCGCCAACACGATGGGCGCCGCAGTCGCAAGGCACAGCGTACTCAAGAGATCATCGGCGATGCCGTGGGCGAGCTTGGCCAGACAGTCGGCGCTGGCGGGCGCGATGAGCACCGTATCCGCCCATCGGGCCAGCTCGATATGTCCCATGGCGGCCTCCGCGCTGGCGTCCAGCAAGCGGGTATGCACCGGCACTCCCGACACCGCCTGAAGCGTAAGCGGAGTGACAAACTCGCAGGCGGCCCGGGTCATTGCCACCCGCACCTCGAAGCCTCTTTCCCGCAGGCGACGGACGATGTCCGGGCTCTTGTAGGCGGCAATCCCTCCGCTGATGCCGAGAAGGATGCGCTTGTTGGTCGACAGGGTCATGATGGAGTAAATTCTATCAACTGTAGCCTGCAATATTCCCGGGCGCGCGGGGCGAGGGCGCGGAAAGGTCCGTAGCTCCAAGGCGCGATGGCCTGTCCGTCGCCACGTCGAGCGTGTTTTCCGGGCGCAATGACGCAGATGCAGGCAGATCGGCGGCCGCAGCCGTGGGGGCGGGAATACTGCGGGCTGACACGCCCGCGATATTCCTCGAGCGCGGCCTGGGAATCAGGCGGTCCAATCCACCGACAAGGAGGTCGGCATGCCCATCAAAGACTGGCCCTTGGGCGAAAGGCCCAGGGAAAAGCTGCTCGCCAGGGGGCCTCGGTCGCTCTCGGACGCCGAGCTGCTCGCCATTTTTATTCGCTGCGGTACCCGCGGACAAACGGCGCTGGACCTCGCGCGTAACGCGCTCTCCGAGCTGGGTGGCCTGCGTTCTTTGCTGGACTGCGGCCAAGACCGGCTCTGCCGGCTGCCGGGTCTGGGCGCCGCCAAGTTCGTCGAGCTCAGCGCCAGCCTGGAGCTCGGCAGGCGCTATCTCGAGTCACGCCTGCAGCGTGGCCAGCCTCTGGCAAGTCCAGTCGACACCCGCCGCTATCTCGAATCCCGCCTGAAGGGCTATCCCCAGGAGGTTTTTGCCTGTCTTTTTCTGGACAATCGCCACCGCGTCATCTGCTTCGAGGAGATGTTTCACGGCACCATTGACGGCGCCAGCGTTCATCCCAGAGAGGTGGTGCGGCGGGCCTTGAGCCACAACGCCGCCGCCATAATCGTCAGCCACAACCACCCCTCCGGGGTGGCGGAGCCCAGCCGCGCCGACCGGGCGCTGACCCGTCGCCTGCAGGATGCGGCGGCGCTCATCGACGTGCGGCTGCTGGACCACGTGGTGGTCGGAGACGGCGAAACGGTTTCTTTCGCGGAGCGCGGCTGGCTCTGATTCTGCCGAAGCTTTGGCCGCTTTGTCATTGAAAAGGCGGGTCGGCGTTGATATGCTTCGCCGCCCCTTCGAACCGCCTTTTGAGCGAGAGCGCAGATGTCCAAGGTTTGTCAGATCACCGGCAAACGGCCCCTCACCGGGAACAATGTTTCCCACGCAAAGAACAGGACGCGCCGCCGGTATCTTCCCAACCTGCACACCCAGCGTTTCTGGCTGCCCAAGGAAAAGCGCTGGGTCAAGCTGCGCGTTTCGTCTCAGGGCTTGAGACTGATCGACAAGAAGGGTATAGACGTCGTTGTGGCTGAGCTTCGCGCCAAAGGCGTCAAGGTCTAGGAGGTCGCAGAATGCGGGACAAGGTCAAGCTCGTTTCCAGCGCCGGTACCGGGCACTTCTACACCACCACCAAGAACAAGCGGACCACTCCGGAGAAGCTCGAGATCAAGAAGTTCGATCCGGTCGTGCGAAAGCACGTCCTGTACAAAGAGGCAAAAATCAAATAAGGCAGGACGCCGCCATTTAAACTTCGAAAGCCGCCGTCCAGGCGGCTTTTTTCTTGGAAATTGCCGGGAGCCGGACTCCCGGCGACAGGTTATCAGGCGGCGGAAGCCGCCGGCATCGAGTAAGCGGGCAGGGTCCGCGCGAAGTCTTGAAGGGCGCGAATGCCGGTGGCTTCGGCTTCACGGCACCAGTCCTGCAGCGCCCTGATCAATCCTTCGTGGCTTGCCGTGCGCTCCTGCCAGATGGCCTGAAGCCTGCGCTTGAACTGGTAGCTCACCTTCAGCGCGTGACTGGTATCGAGCACGGCCTCGACCCGCTTTCGCGCTTCCGCGCTCAGCCGACTCTCCTCGCGCCCGAGCAGCGATCTGGCGCGCTTGAGAACGTTTCGGCGGTGACCGTCGGCGCGGCGAAGCTCCTCCCGGTAAACCCGCGCCAGCACCGTTCGCGCGTAATTCGACATGACCTGCAGGCGGTTGGTGATTACGGCAGCCAGGGTATCGGCATCCGGAGCTCTCTTGCCGGGCACCAGCACAGTCTTCGGCGGCAGCTTCTTCACCCGGGCGAGACCGAGGAGTTCGAGGACGCGGATATAGAGCCAGCCCAGATCGAACTCCCACCACTGAACCGAAAACTTCGCCGAGCTCGCGTATGCGTGGTGATTGTTGTGTAGCTCCTCGCCGCCGATGAGAAGCCCCCACGGCATGATGTTGGTGGACGCGTCGGCGGTTTCGAACTTGCGATAGCCACCCCAGTGGCCGATGCCGTTGATGACGCCGGCGGCCAGGACCGGAATCCACAGCATTTGTACCGCCCACATGGTGATTCCGATGGGCCCGAAAAGCGCCACGTCGATGAGCAGCATGAGCACGTATCCACGGCTCGTATGGCGTCTGTAGAGATTGCGTTCGATCCAGTCGTCCGGCGTACCGTGCCCGAAGCGCACCATGGTCTCCGCGTTCTTCGCCTCCTTGCGGTAAAGCTCGGTGCCCTCGAGCAGCACCTTGCCGATTCCCTCTATCTGGGGGCTGTGGGGATCCTCCGGCGTTTCCACCCGGGCGTGGTGCTTGCGATGAATGGCCACCCACTGTTTTGTATCCATACCCGTAGTCAGCCAAAGCCAGAAGCGGAAGAAATGGCTCACCACCGGATGAAGATCCAGCGCGCGGTGCGCCTGGTGGCGATGGAGGTAGATCGTGACGGCCGCGATGGTGATGTGGGTCAACACCAAAGTAACTACGATATATCCCCAAACGGGCAACTCGATCAGACCGGACATCGTCAAACCTCGCGTGTCAGGGTGAAGCGGGGGGTCCGCCCCGTCGGCGGACTGAGGACAACCCCCGCGAATAAAAGACAAAGTTTAGCATTATCGATGGCTTGCCGAATACCTCTTCCGACGCCCGGATTTGACCTTTGTCACGACATGCCACAATCGAACACAGCTTCTCGACGCTGGGGACACAAATTGTGCGCCCGCGCCGGCTAGGCTCTATTCGCAGCGGCGGGAGACCGACTAGAGGCGACGCAAAAAGGCGAGAATCATGGCGCGCATGGTCCCGGTACTGGTAGCGCTCACGGGTGAAGCGCGTCTCGCGCTTTCGGGCGCTGCCGAGCTCAGACTGACGCGATTTCCTTTTAGAGTCGGGCGTGAATCCAGATCCCCTGTCGAGGCCGGCGTGGTGGTCCACGATGAGCGCCGTCGGCAGGCCGTGGCGCCCAACAATAATCTGTATATATGGGATCCGGGCCCGCTTCTCAACGTCTCCCGGGAGCACTTTCAGATCGAGCGCGGCGATGTCGGAAAATTTTCCGTCCGGGACCGTGGCAGCACCTGCGGCACCCTTGTGGGCAACATTCGGCTGGGCGCCGGCGGAGCGGAAAGCTGCCTGCTTTCTGCGGACAGCACCATCGTCGTGGGCACGCCCCAATCCCCCTTCGTCTTCCGCTTCGAAATGAGGAAAGAGACGCGCGATACCCCGGCCGACGAACGGCTGGAATCCACCAGCGCGCGGGAGAAGGCGCAGCTCGCCTGGAATCTCAAGTCCAGCGATAGCACCGAGAATTAGCGCCACCCATCAGCCGCGCGCCAACCGAGGCCGCGGGCTCACGCAATATCGGGAGTCAAACCGCCGCCACGCGTGGCAAGACCACCGCGCTAAGGCATAGAATCGCCGCTATGAGCGGTGAGAACCTGGTCAGCGTTCGGTCCCTTCATCGTCGCTACGGGAATCTCCACGCCGTAAACGGTGTCAGCTTCGAGCTCTCCCGGGGCGAGGTGCTCGGGCTTCTGGGTCCCAACGGCGCCGGTAAGACCACCACCATGCAAATGCTGTGCGGCGCGCTCGCGCCCTCCGCGGGCGAAATCCTGATAGACGGCGAGAGTCTCCTGGAATCGCCGAGATCCGCCAAGCGCAAGATTGGGTACCTCCCGGAACGACCTCCTCTTTACCCGGAACTCAGCGTGGACGAATATCTGCATTTCTGTGCGCGTCTCAGGCGGGTCCAAGCCGGCGCGATCTCCACCGCGCTGCAAAGGGCCAAGTCGCGCTGCGGCCTCGACAGCGTGGGTCGACGTTTGATTGCGAACCTTTCCAAGGGGTATCAACAGCGCGTGGGCATTGCCCAGGCGATCATTCACAATCCTCAGGTGGTCGTCCTGGATGAGCCCACCACGGGACTCGACCCCAACCAAATCCGCGAGATACGTGCGCTCATTCGAGAGCTGGGCGAGGACCACGGGGTGGTGCTGTCCACCCACGTCCTTGCCGAGGTTCAGGCGCTCTGCCAGAGAGTGCAGATAATGTGTGACGGCCAAATCGCGCTCAACGAGCGGCTGGACGTGTTGAATCGATCCGGGCGCTCACTGCGGGTCGCGTTCCGCCGTCCGCCGGAAGCCGACGAGCTCGAAAACATTGCAGGCGTTTCACGGGTGGAACGTATAGACGAAAAACGATTTCGGCTGTTTCACCATCCGGATGGCAATGTCGCCGGTATGCTCACGGAGCGTTCTGTCGAAGGACGCTGGGGTCTTTTCGAGCTGATCCCGGATCAGCGCGCGCTGGAGGAAATTTTCGTTTCCATCACCAGCGGGGGAGAGGTTCCGGCTCCGGTCACGCCGCCCGCCGGCCAGTCGGAATGATCTCCTTCAGCGCGGCCAGGCCGTATCGATGCTGAGCATCGCCGGAAAGGAGCTGCGCAGCCTTTTCGTATCGCCGCTGGCATGGACGGTGCTCGCCGTTGTCCAGGTGGTTCTCGCGTACATGTTCCTGATTCAGCTCGAATCGTACGTCGAGTGGCAGCCAAGACTCCTGTCCGTGCCCGATGCCCCCGGAGGCCTCACCGTCTGGGTGGTCGCTCCACTGTTCAACGCCGCCGGTTTCATGATGATGATCGTCGTGCCGCTATTGACCATGAGGCTGGTGAGCGAGGAGCTGCGGTCGGGAACTTTGACGCTGCTGCTCTCGGCGCCCAGATCCATGACCGAAGTGGTGCTGGGCAAGTTCCTGGGGCTGCTGGCGTTTCTCTGCGTGGTCATGGCGCTGGTGGTGATCATGTGTTTGCTGCTGCTGCTGGGCGGCAACCTCGACTTTGGTCTGCTTGCCTCCTGCCTGCTGGGCCTGTTCCTGCTGACTGCGAGCATCGCCAGCGCCGGCCTGTACATGTCGACGCTGACCCAGCAGCCGGTGGCGGCGGCGACGAGCACTTTCGGCTTGCTGCTCGTGCTGTGGATAATTGATTTTGCCGGCGCGGGTAACGAATCCCGATCCAGCGCGCTGTTCGCGTACCTCTCCATTTCGAATCACGTCAATGCTTTTTTTCGCGGTATTTTCGACAGCCGGGATATCGTTTATTACCTGCTGTTCATCACTACTTTTCTGACGCTCTGCGTAAGGCGTCTGGATGGAATTCGCCTGCAGCGCTGATGGCAGCCCGTCACCTGCAGTCATGGCCATGAACAGCAGAGTCCGTCTGATGCTCAAGATACAGTCGGCGCTGTTTTTTGTGCTCCTGATCGCGGTAGTGGGGCTGTTCGCCTGGTTGAGCAACCGCTACGTGCTGCAGCTGGACTGGACCGCGTCGCAGCGCAACTCACTTTCCGAGGCCAGCCGCAAGCTCGTGGACGAAATTGACGGCCCGGTGAGGATCAGCGCTTACGCCCGGGAGGACAAAGTCTTGAGGCAAGCCATCCGGGATTTGGTCGAACGTTACCAAAAGCACAAGTCCGATATCGAGCTGGTTTTCGTCAATCCCGATCGAAATCCCGACGAGGTCCGGCGGCTCGCCATCACCTCCGACCGGGAGCTGGTGGTGAAGTATGCGACGCGCAGCGCCAACGTGAAGGCGCTCAACGAATCGAGCCTGACCAACGCGCTTTACCGGGTCGCCCGCTCGGAAGATCGTCGCCTCGTCTATCTCAAGGGACACGGAGAAAGGGATCTGCTGGGAAATGCCAACCACGACCTCGGTAACTTCGGCCAGCAGCTCGAGAACCGCGGCTTCAAAATCATCGGCCTGAACCTGCTCGAGACGGGCGCGATACCGGAAAACACCGACACTCTGGTGCTGAGCGGGGGCGAAGTGGACTGGCTGCCGGGAGAGGTCTCTCTCATCCTCTAGTTCGTTGCCCTCGGGGGCAACGTGCTTTGGCTGAGTGACCCGGGCCAAACCGACGCCGCGTCTCCGCTCGCGAATGCTCTGGACTTGCAGTTCGTGCCGGGGCGCGTAATCGAACCGACCACGCGGGTCTTCGGCGTCGAAGATCCGGACATCGTCGCCGTCACCCGCTACGGCGCTCACCCCGCAACGCAGAATTTCAATCTGATCACGGTTTTTCCCGGCGCCGCAGCCCTCTCGGCGGGCGCCTCGAACGGATGGAAGACGAGCCCTTTGCTGCTGACCACAGGTCAAAGCTGGTCGGAAACCGGATCGATTGACAGGCAAGCGCGCCCGGATCATGTAAACGAAGCGTCGGGGCCGCTGCAGATCGGGCTGGCTCTGAGCCGACCACGGAACGCCGGCCGAGGCGCCGGTCAACAGCGTATGGTCATTATCGGTGATGGTGATTTTCTCGCCAACAACTATCTGGTCAATGCGGGCAATCTTCAGCTCGGGCTGAACCTTATCAACTGGCTTGCAGGCGACGATGAATTCATCGACATTCCTGCAACCACGGCGCCGGATCTCGTATTCAGCCTGAACGGAACCAAGTCACTCGTAGTCGCCTTCGTGCCACTGGCGTTGATGCCGGTGGCCCTGCTCGCCGCCGGCTTCTTCGTCTGGAGATTGAGACGAAACAGATGAGCAGCCTCGGCGCCCGCGTGCTGGTCAACGTGGTGCTGCTGTCTGTTGCCGTCGGACTGGTGCTGTTCATCTGGCTCGACCCGTGGCGGCAACCTCCACCGGCGCGGGAGAAGCTCAGCGACATCGACCCGATTCAGGTCCGCAGGCTGCGCATCGAGGGTCCAGATCGTGCCCCCATCGAACTGATGCGCGAGAAATCCGGGTGGCGACTGGTGGAGCCGCTTTCCCTTCCAGCGAATGAAAACCGTGTGTCGGCACTTCTGGGACTGGCTGCGGCTACGGTGCACGATGCCTTTCGCGCCGAAGGAAATAATCTGGGCGAGTTCGGGCTGGATCCCCCCAAAGCAAGAGTGTTGTTCGAACAGCATGAGTTTCGCTTTGGCGACACCGAGTCCTTGAACGGATGGCGCTATGTCCAGTACGGCACCGACGTCCACCTGATTACCGACGCTTACTTTCATCACCTGCTCGCCACCGCGCCGGCGTTCGTCGACCCGTCTCCAGTCGGCGCCGGGGCCCGACCGGTGGGCTTT
>DATIPL010000255.1:0-4036 GCA_035471965.1 Gammaproteobacteria bacterium | reverse complement strand
ATGAGGAACAGGTTGTAGCCGAAGGGCGGCGTCATGTAGGCGATCTGGCAGGTAATCGTGTAGAGCACGCCGTACCAGATGGGGTCGAAGCCGAGGCTGATGACCAGGGGAACATAAAGCGGGGCCACGATGACCAGCATGGCGGTATCGTCGAGAAAGGTTCCCATGAGCAGGTAGGAAAGCTGCATCATGATGAGCACGCCCCAGGGACTCAGACCCCATCGTTCGATGAACAGGGATTCGATGGCTTTCACCGCCCCGAGTCCATCGAACACGGCGCCGAAAGAAAGCGCCGCCAGAATGACCCACATGAACATGCAGCTGATTCCCAGCGACTTGCGAATGGTGTTTTCCATCACCTCGCGGGTCAGGCGGCGTTTAGCCAGAGCCGCGAGGGTCGCGGTTGCCGCACCGACGGCCGAGCTTTCCACCAGGCTGGTGACGCCCATGACGAAAAGCCCGGTCATGAAAAAGAAAATCACGAAGGGGATGATCCCGGCGCGGAGCAGGCGGAACTTTTCCGCCCAGCTGACGTTCCGCTCTTCCGGTGGCAGCGCTCGTCCCAGGTGCGGCTGAAGCTTGCAGCGGATTGCGATGTAGGCCACGAACAGGCCCGCCATCAAGAGACCGGGGAAAACACCGGCCAGCCAGAGCTGGCCCACCGGCTGCCGCGCAATCATTCCGTACAGCACCAGCACCACGCTCGGTGGAACGAGTATTCCGAGGGAGCTTCCCGCCTGGATCACCCCGGTGATCATTCTCTTGTCGTAGCCCCGCCGGAGCATTTCCGGCAACGCGATGGTTGCTCCGATGGCCATTCCGGCGACGCTGAGTCCGTTCATCGCCGATATCACGACCATGAGGCCGATGGTTCCTATGGCGAGACCGCCACTCAAGGGTCCGAACCAGACGTGGAATGCGCGGTAGAGGTCGCTTGCGATTCCGGACTCGGAAAGCATGTACCCCATGTAGATAAACAGCGGCAGGGTGAGCAACGGATACCAGTTGAAGAGCTTGAATGCCGCGCTGAAAGGCATCTCTATTCCGCCTTCCCCCCAAAGAAGCAGGGCGGACGCGGTCGCGACAATGCCGATGGCGCCGAAGACCCGCTGCCCGGTGAGCAGCATGATCATCATGAAGACGAACATCATCAGCGCTATCATCTCGTAGTTCATTCGCCCTGCTCTCCCTTGGCCTTTTCCAGATCCTTGAAGAAGGTCGCAATGATCTGCAGCAGCATCATGGCGATTCCGATAGTCATGATGATCTTGATGGGCGCCAGCGGCGGTGCCCAGACAGAATAATTCTTCTGACCGTACTCCAGCGCGTACTGAGTGCTGGAAATGCCGCCGTAAAGAAGAATGATGAGATAGAAAACGAGGAAACAGCCGGTTACCGCGTCGACTATGGCCTGGGTTCTGGGCGACCATCGTCCGTACAACAAATCCATCCTTACGTGGGAATCGAGCTGAATCGAGTACGCGCCGCCCAGCAGGTAATAAGCAGTCATGACGAACTGCGCCATTTCCACCACCCAGATGAATGGCACGTTGAAAAAACTGCGGGAAATGGCGCCGAAAAGCAGTATGCCCATCATGGCGAAGATCAGGTACATGGTGATCCTGCCGATAACGCGACTCACCGCGTCGACGTAACGCACGTAGATTCTTATTGCTTTAGGCATCGCTGCGGTTCCGGGAAGCAAACCCGATCAGAGAATGCGCATCATTCGCAAAGCGCGCTGGGTTCCTCGTGTGGCGCCGGAATCCTGGCGGAAAGTCTCCTCGAAGATTCCGGCCAGCCGCTTAGAGAATCAATTATTCGGATCAAAAAACAAAAGCACCTTCCCTGGCCGGATTCAATCCGAGGCCAGGGAAGGTTTCCTGCTTTTTGAAGTTTTCCGCCCGGTTCAGGTGTAACGATAGGGACGACCGGCCTTTTTCATCACCTCGGCGTACTCTTTGAAGATGCCGATCACCTTCGCGCGCCTCGGGCTGGTCGCGGCAATCTCGTCCCAGAACTTCTGAGCTTCCGCTTCCACCTTGTCCCACTCGTTATCGGGGATGGAGGTGAGCTTCAATTTCTTGCCCTTCGTCCGCAGATGCGCCTCGCCACCCCAGTACCAGTACTGACGGTAATAGTGCGAGCTGTCCATGCACACCCGGAACAGCTCTTTCAAATGGTCGGGAAGCTTGTTCCATGAGTCGGTGTTGGCGAAGTAGGATCCGCACCACGCGCCCGAAATATTATTGGTCAGGAAATAGTCGGTCACGTCGGCCCAGCCGACGGTATAGTCCTCGGTAATACCCGACCAGGCAATGCCGTCGAGCTCACCGGTCTGAACCGCAACCTCGATGTCCTCCCAGGGAAGCGTCACCGGCACCACGCCGAAACGCGACAGGAATTTGCCGGCCGTCGGGAAAGTGAACACACGCAGGCCCTTGAGATCGTCGAGGCTGCGGATCGGGTTCTTTGTATTGAAGTGGCACGGGTCCCACGCCCCGGCGCTGAGCCAGGTGACTCCTTCCACTTCTCCGTAGGCCTCCTCCCAGATTTCTTTCAATCCATATTGGCTGAATAAAACGGGCACATCCAGGCTGTAGCGCGTGGCGAAGGGAAAGTAGCCGCCGAATACCGAGACGTCGACAGGAGCCGCAATAGAATCATCGTCGCTCTGAACGGCGTCGATGGTCCCCTTCTGCATGGCTCTGAACAACTCCGGCGTCGGCACCAGCTGGTCGGCCGTATACAGCTCGATGACCATCTCCCCGTTGGCCACTTTATTGAACGAATCGATGGAAGGTTTGATCACGTGCTCGGCCAGGGGACCACCGGCATAGGTTTGAAGCCGCCATTTGATGGTCGTTTTCTGCTGAGCATGCACGTAAGGCGCATTTACCGCGGCAACCGCCGCGGCAGTTCCCACGCCTGCCGTTTTGAGAAAATCACGTTTTTTCATTCTATTCGGCTCCTTATGATGGTGTTTGGGTTAACGGCAAACCATATTATTATTGCCCGGTAATATATGCGGAAACCGCTGCCCTGCCAACAGATTCCGGGTAAATGGCAGCCTCCGGGGGACCGGGGATCCCCCATCCCGTGATTTGCTACTGGATTCATCACCGGCAGCCGATTGAATGACGAGGCCGACGAAGCTCAGCAGTGATGCCCTTCGCGCGGCGCGGAATTGCCGTCCCGGGCGGGCTCCTTCGGCAGCGCCTGGCGCGGTCGCAACGCGACCCCGGCTCGGCCCGATGCATCGCCCCGATTGATGATTGTCGCAGTATTCCAAGAACCGGCGAGCTTCGCCTGCCCGCCGATAACTGAGATCGTTCAGTCACTTGATGTTTATTAGGAGCGGTTATGGAAGCCCGGGAGGTTAAATCCGAGAAGGACGCGCGCTCGATTGTCGAAGAGCGGGGACTGAGTCACGTCAAGGTCGGCGTGTTCGACATGGATGGAATCCTGCGCGGCAAGTACATGGCGCGGGATAAGTTTCTTTCCGCTCTCGAAGGAGGTTTTGGATTTTGCGACGTGGTGCTCGGCTGGGATTCCAACGATCAGCTCTACGACAACGTCACCTACACCGGCTGGCACACCGGCTATCCGGATGCCAACGTTCGCCTGTTGCCGGATTCGTGCCGTGAGCTTCCGTTCGAAGACGGCGGTTTGTTTTTCCTCGGAGAGTTCATGCCACCTGCGGAAGAGGTTTGTCCACGTGGCGTGCTGCGAAAGGTGCTCGACCGCGCGAAAGAAATGGGCTACGTGCTTTTCGCCGGCTTCGAGTACGAGTTTTTTCTCTTCAACGAGACGCCACATACCGTGCGGGAAAAACGCTACCGTGATATGACGCCCATGGCCCCGGGGTACTTCGGCTACTCGATGCTGCGCAATTCGGTGCATTCGGATTTCTACCGCCTGATGTTGCGCACCTGCGAGCAGATGGATTTTCCACTTGAGGGCCTGCACGAGGAAACCGGCCCAGGCGTCATGGAGGCGGCGATCAAGGCGGATTCCGGCCTGCATGCGGCTGACA
>DATIPL010000254.1:0-2155 GCA_035471965.1 Gammaproteobacteria bacterium | reverse complement strand
CGCGCGACCCCTTCCGCGGCCCTTACTTGGCGACAATGACCAGCGCGGGTCGCACCAGGCGATCATTGAGCATATAGCCCTTCTGGATGACCGAAATTACGGTGTTGGATTCGCGGCCGTCGGCTTCCTGCACCGTCATCGCCTGATGGTATTCGGGATCGAAGGCCTCGCCCTCGGGGTTGATCTCGCTGACGCCGAATTTCTCCAGTGCGGTGTCGAACATCCTCAGGGTCAGCTCCATGCCCTCCCGCAGCTTGGCCAGCTTGGCGTCATTCCCTTCTCCAGCGGCCAGCCCGAGCTCGAGACTGTCCTTCACCGGCAGAAGCTCCGTGATCATTCGTTCCAACCCGTACTTGTGGGCATTTTCGAGCTCGCGTTCGCTACGTTTTCTCAGATTCTCGAGCTCCGCGCGGCTGCGAAGCACGACTTCCCAGTGAGAATCGGCGGTGCGGCGGGCTTCTTCCAGCTGCTTCTCGAGCTCGGTCACGGACGGCCCGCCGCTGCTCTTGCCCTTGGCTCGGGCGGCTTTGTCGACGGTACGTGGGTTGTCTTCCGTCGCCGCTTCGCCGTGGCCGTCGGCGCTCCCACCCGCGCCGCTGCCGGTAACTGGCGCCGTTTCCGGATCGGCTTCCGCGAGGTTTGAATTGCTGGTGTCCTTGTCGCCGCTCATTTAAATCCTCCTGCTGTCCCGTACCTCACGACCGGCCATCGACCTGTGACGCGGGAAACGACGCCGCCCTCGCACCGAAAGCGCGCGCGACGCCACTCTTCGCCCGCCAGGACGCTGCGTCGAATGGAAATATGGGGGTCAGTGATGCTTATTCAAGGCGGCGCCCAGCAGCCGCGCGGTCAGGTCGACGATGGGGATGACGCGGTCGTAAGCCATTCGAGTCGGTCCGATGACGCCCAGAACCCCCATCACTTCACCTTCGGCCTCGTAGGGCGACGTCACCACGCTGCAATCGTCCAGGACCTCGTAGCCCGACTCCTCACCAATGAAAATCTGAATACCGCTCGCCTTCAGCGACTGGTCCAGCAGATGAAGAATGTCGCGCTTGTGGTTGAAGGCATCGAAAAGCTGACGCAGCTTTTCCACGTCCGAAAGCTCACCGTACTCCATCAGGTTGGTCTGTCCGGCCACCAGGAAATCGTCCGACGGCGGGCGCTCGTCGAAGCCTTTGTCCGCCATCTCTATTGCCGCGAGCATCATCGAATTCATCTGTTCGCGGGCCGATTTCAGCTCCTCCAGCAGCGTTTCCCGCACCAGATACAGATCCTTTCCCGCACACAGACTGTTGATGTAGTTCGCCGCCCGTTCCAGCTCCGAGGCGGTATATCGCCGATCAGTGCGGATGATACGGTTTTGGACCTCACGGTCGTTCACTACCAGGATTGCCAGAACCTGCCGCTCGGACAGCGGCAGGTATTCCACCTGGCGAAGGGTGGCGTGATCCTGTCGTGGAAGCATGACGATGCCTGCCAGATGGGTGATGCTGGACAACAACGAAGAGGCCGTTTCCAGCAGCGTGGCCGGACTCTGTACCTGGGAAAAGCGGTTCTCCAGGTCCTTCACCTGGGTCATGTGCAGGGGCTCGACTCTAAGCAGCGTATCGACGAAAAGCCGGTAGCCTCGGGCAGTGGGAATTCTGCCGGCGGAGGTGTGCGGAGAGCGAAGCAGGCCCAGATCCTCGAGATCGGCCATCACGTTGCGCACGGTGGCGGGGCTCAGGTCCAGTCCCGATTCCCGAGCCAGCGCCCGTGAGCCCACCGGCTGGCCCTCGCGGATATAGCGCTCAACCAGCGTCTTGAGCAGGTATTGGGCGCGCTCGTTGAGGTCCGGGTGCATCGCTTCGGCAGGCATTGGCATGCAGCGCTCTTGTTCGGTAGCGGCAAAGTTAGCACTCTCCCCCCGAGAGTGCAAAAGCATCGCACGGCCCCGTGGCGCGGGCCTCACGGCCCATGATACCGTTCGCCGGCCGGGGCGCGGGCGGGGTCGAAATCCCGGGCATCTGTCGAGGAGGCAAAGGTACGAAGCCTCGGGGCAAGCTCCCGGGGCCCGGGCTGAACGACGCGGAATCGAGCGAACCTTGGCCAACGTGTTCGAAAACAGCGGACTGATAGCGAAGCTCGACGACCAGAGGGTCAGCGACACCCT
>DATIPL010000253.1:0-1666 GCA_035471965.1 Gammaproteobacteria bacterium | reverse complement strand
GCAGCGACTTCGACTAGGCCGACAACGCCCACAAGAGCCATGGGGCGTGTTGAGTCCCTTATCTTCTGTAGAAGCCGACCCGCCTAGGGCGTTTGGGCTCCTCTATCGACGATCTTGTTATACACCCAGGCCAGAGCCGCCCCACCTATGGCACCGTCAAGGAAGCCCCAGAATAACCCGATGAAGCCGCCGTACCACGTCACCGAATAGCCCCAGTAGACGTTCCTTAGGGTCTGTCCGAAAATTACTTTCCGTTTTGCCGAGGCCTGATGGCGTAGTTCCACTGCGGACACGTCGCATGCCATTCCACCGCCAGCGCTTCCATCTCTGCGTCACTGACCCGGATCCCCGTGGCGTAGGCGCGCTCGACCAAGTGCGCCGCTACCGTCAACCCGGTCTCGGTCGTGGTCTGCTCAAGGCAGGCCAGCATTACCTCGAAACTGCGCAACGGCGTGCCCGCCCACGTCTTGGTGATCTCACTAAAGAGCCGATGCTCGATCGGATTCCACTTCGAGGCCCCGCTCGGATAATGGCACACCGTCACGCTCAAGCCAAAGGCATCGACGAGTTCAACTTGCAACTGCCGCTTCCAGTTGCGACTGCGATAGCCATTGCTGCCGCCGCAGTCGGCCAAGACCAAGAGCTCCGGCACATCCTGGTAGTGGCTTTGGCCCAGCTCGCGCCACCAGGCCACGATCGCATCGACGGCAAACTCCGGCGTGTCGGCCGACTGCCCAAGGTGCACGTAGCCTTCGTTACGGGCGGTGTCGTAGATCCCGTAAGGCACCGCACGGGCCAGCGCCTCACTCGGAAAATCGTGCATATAGACATCAGTGGTCTGCGCCGACCAAGTCGTGCCGGCCTGCTTGAAGGGACCGATGAGTTCCTTGTTTTTCGTGTCCACGCTGATGGTGGGCCAGCCAGCGGCCTCAAAAACTCCGCGCTGCTGTTGTAGGTATTGAAACTGCGTGTCTCGATCGGGATGGTCCTTCGGCGTAAGCCGCTTGCGGTTGGCCTTGGGACGGATCTTCTGTTTCTTGAGCAAACGCCGAATCGTCTCCCGGCCTAACCCAAAGCCCTGCCCGGCCAGGGCCGTGCGCAAGCTGGCCAGACTCCGGCGAATCCAGCGCGGCCCGCCGGTGGGTTTGCCAGCGACCTCATCGCTGACCAGGTCGGTGAGCGCCGGCTCCAAGTCGGGCTTTTTTTTCTACCGAGGGGCGTCCAGCGCCGGGCAACCGAATGCGGTCGGTGGGACGATCCTTGAGTTCTTCTTCGAGTTCGGCCTTGCCGCGCCGGCTGGTTCTCTCGCTCAAGCCCGTGATCTGGGCCACGCGCTTAATGCCCCCGTGGCCGTGGCGTTGGGCTTCAAGGGCGGCATACCAGCGACGGTGTTGTTCATCGGCGCGGCTGAGGATGAGATTGATCTGGTGATGGATTACTTTATCGGGGTGATCGGCTTGGCTTTGGCAGATCGGGCATTGACATTGATGCACGCTGGTCATGGTGGCTCCTCCGGGATTGCAGATGGCTTTAGGTGGAGGATAGGACATCACCTGACCAACGCGCAAATCAGCATCTTATTCTTGGACAGACCCTAAAGGGATAGCATGAGCCGTCAGCCGGATGTTTCTCGGACCACTTCTTCGGACGTAGTGATGCCGGCGCG
>DATIPL010000252.1:0-3490 GCA_035471965.1 Gammaproteobacteria bacterium | reverse complement strand
GGATCGGGCACGTAGAACAGCAGCACCGCGACGCCCCCCAGCGTCAGCGCCGCAGTGAGCCAGAACAGTCCCGGCAGTCCGAAATCGGTCTCGGTGATGGCGGGCCCGAGCACCATGGCGACGGCAAAGGCCAGCCCGATGCTGACGCCGATAATCGCCATCGCCTTGGTGCGCTGCTCCTCGCGGGTGAGATCCGCGGTCAGCGCCAGCACCGCGGCGGCGATGGCGCCGAGGCCCTGCATGGCGCGTCCTCCGATCACGCCCCATATGGTGTCCGCCAGGGCGGCCACCACGCTGCCGACGGCGAACACGATGAGCCCCGCGGCGATGACTTTCTTGCGCCCGATACGGTCGGACAGCATGCCGAACGGGATCTGGAACAGGGCCTGGGTGAGGCCGTAGACGCCGATGGCAAGCCCGGTGAGCAGCGGCGTGTGGCCGGCATACTCATGGGCGTGGAGGCTGAACACCGGCAGGATCATGAACAGCCCGAGCATGCGCAGGCTGAAGATCCCCGCCAGCGAAAACGCCGCCCGGCGCTCGTCGACGCTCATCTTCTCCGCGCCCGCGTCGGTTGCGGGGGATTCCAGGGCAGGATTCTCCAAGTTTTGCGTCACGCTTTGAAAGGCGCGTAATATAAACAGTTTGCCGTTTCTGCGTCCAAGATCTGGATCAACTGCTGCTCGAGAATTCATGGATTTCGTTCGAATTCGCGGTGCCCGCACCCACAATCTTCAGAACATCGATGTCGACCTGCCGCGGGACAAGCTGATCGTGATCACCGGGCTTTCGGGCTCGGGCAAATCCTCACTCGCATTCGACACCATGTATGCCGAGGGGCAGCGCCGCTACGTGGAGTCGCTCTCGGCTTACGCGCGCCAGTTCCTTTCCATGATGGAGAAGCCCGACGTCGACTACATCGAAGGACTTTCGCCGGCAATCTCCATCGAGCAGAAATCCACTTCCCACAACCCTCGATCCACCGTCGGCACCATTACCGAGATCTACGATTACCTGCGGCTGCTGTATGCCCGCGTGGGCGAGCCGCGCTGCCCCGACCACGACATCGTCCTGAGCGCCCAGACCATCAGTCAGATGGTCGACCACGTGATGGAGATCCCCGAGGACACGCGGCTGATGCTGCTCGCTCCGGTGATAGAGGATCGCAAGGGCGAGCACGTCCACATCGTCGACGGCCTGCGCGCCCAGGGTTACGTGCGCCTCAGGGTGAACGGCACGGTGATGCCCATCGAGGAAGTGCCGGTTCTGGACCGGTACAAGAAGCACACCATCGAGGCGGTGGTGGATCGCTTCAAGGTGCGCGAGGACCTGAAGCTCAGGCTGGCGGAATCCTTCGAGACCGCCCTTTCGCTCACCGACGGTCGCGTGCGCGTCGCCTGGATGGACGAGCCGGATCGCGAACCTATCGTCTTTTCCGCGCGGTTCGCCTGCCCCATGTGCGGCTACAGTCTGCCCGAGCTCGAGCCGAGGCTGTTCTCGTTCAACAATCCCGCCGGCGCCTGCAAGTCCTGCGACGGTCTGGGCATCAAGTCCTTCTTCGATCCCCAGCGGGTGGTGGTGCACCCGGAGCTCAGCCTCCCCGGCGGCGCCGTGCGCGGCTGGGATCGGCGCAATCACTATTACTTTCAGCTGCTGGAATCGCTTTCGAAGCATTACGGCTTCGATCTGGACACGCCCTATCGCAAGCTGCCCGAGCGGATCAGGAAGATCCTGCTTTACGGCAGCGGCGACGAGGCCATTCGCTTCAGCTACAGCGGCCGGCGCGGCCGGCGCGCGCGCACCTACCCCTTCGAGGGAATCATTCCCAACATGGAGCGGCGTTACCGGGAAACGGAATCCAACATCGTTCGAGAGGAGCTGACCAAGTTCATGGGCACCCGCCCGTGCGAAAGCTGCGGCGGCGCGCGCCTGAACGAGCACGCGCGCAACGTCTACGTCGCGGACCGCAGCCTGCCTTCGATCACCGCGCTGCCGGTGTCCGACGCCCGCGCGCTGTTCGACGGACTCGAGCTGCCCGGCTACCGCGGCGAGATCGCCGCCAAGATCCTGAAGGAGATCAACCACCGGCTGCGATTTCTGGTCGATGTCGGGCTGGACTATCTGGCGCTGGATCGCTCGGCGGAGACGCTCTCCGGCGGCGAGGCCCAGCGCATCCGCCTGGCGAGCCAGATCGGCGCCGGGCTGGTGGGCGTTATGTACATTCTCGACGAGCCCTCCATCGGGCTGCATCAGCGCGATAACCGCAGGCTGCTGGACAGCCTGATCCAGCTTCGCGATCTCGGTAACACCGTCATCGTGGTGGAGCACGACGAGGAAGCGATCAACTCCGCCGATTTCGTGCTCGACATGGGCCCGGGCGCCGGCATCCACGGCGGCCGAGTGGTGGCCCAGGGTCTGCCTGCGGACATCGCCGCCAATGCTTCGTCTCTCACCGGCCAGTACCTGAGCGGCCGGCGCGCCATCAAGCTGCCGGAGAAGCGCACGCCCGTGGATGAAGATCGCATCCTCACCATTCGCGGCGCCAGCGGAAACAATCTGAAAAACATCGACGTCGACATCCCCATGGGGCTCATGACCTGCGTCACCGGAGTCTCCGGTTCGGGCAAGTCCACGCTGATCAACGACACCCTGTATCGCGCCGTGGCGCGGGTGGTGAATGATGCCAACGTCGAAGCAGCGCCGCACAAGGCGGTGGAGAACCTGGATCTGCTGGACAAGGTGGTGGACATCGACCAGAGCCCCATCGGCCGCACCCCGCGTTCCAACCCGGCCACCTACACCGGACTGTTCACCCCGATCCGCGAGCTGTTCGCGGCGACCCAGGAAGCGCGCTCCCGCGGCTACACCCCGGGGCGTTTCAGCTTCAACGTGCGCGGCGGGCGCTGCGAGGCCTGCAGCGGCGACGGCGTGATCAAGGTGGAGATGCATTTTCTCCCGGACATCTACGTCTCCTGCGACGTGTGCAAGGGCAAGCGCTACAACCGCGAGACCCTGGACGTCCGTTACAAGGGCAAGAACATCCACGAGGTTCTGGAGATGACCGTGGAAGACGCCCGCGGCTTTTTCGATCCCGTTCCCGCGGTGGCGCGAAAGCTGCAGACGCTGATGGACGTGGGGCTTTCCTACATCAAGCTCGGCCAGCGCGCGACCACGCTTTCCGGCGGCGAGGCCCAGCGGGTGAAGCTCGCGCGCGAGCTTTCCAAGCGCGATACGGGGCAGACGCTTTACATCCTCGACGAGCCCACCACGGGGCTGCACTTCCACGACATCGAGCAATTGCTCAGAGTGCTGCACCGGCTGCGCGACCACGGCAACGGCGTGGTCGTCATCGAGCACAACCTGGACGTGATCAAGACCGCCGACTGGATCATCGACCTGGGGCCCGAAGGCGGCGGGGGCGGCGGGCGCGTGGTCGCCACCGGCACGCCGGAAGCGATCGCCGCCAACGGGAAATCCCACACCGGCGCGT